>NZ_FZMA01000045.1:0-7100 GCF_900197775.1 Helicobacter salomonis | reverse complement strand
TAAGCTAGGGGAGTTGTTAACTTGGACGATGTGGTGAAGCAGGCGCGTTGTAAGGTGGTTGTAAAAGTGTATAGTAAGGAGAATATGGAGTCTCTGGTGCATAGCAGAGAGTGGGTGCAGGTTATTTTCAGGTGTCCTACAGGTATATATAGTCATGCATCTTTAAGTAGCAATCCTTTAAACTTTAGGGTGCTTAGTTTTACCCATCATCCTGCAAGTAAAATTTACCCTGTACATGGTTTTTGGGTTGAGATGGGTGACGTTGCCATTTGTTTCAGCTTTGTTAGCTTGCCGTGTGGCGTTGAATGCTAGGCGATGCAGCCAGCCTACCACGGAATGCCCTACAATCTATGTTGTAATGTCCATAATATCAGATCTGCTTGCGAGCGGGAGTGACTGCCCTGCGTGAATTACATAGGTTCTAAGCGCAAGCTCTCTAATTTTTTATTTAGCAATATCCAAGAGGTGTTGCAAACTTGCGGGGTTGCTCTATCTGATTGTATCTTTACCGACCTTTTTTCCGGCACAGCGGCGGTGGGACGGCTGTTTAAAAACCATGTTAAGCAGGTTATCAGCAATGACAAGGAGTTTTATAGCTTTGCATTGGCCAAACACTACATTGAAAACACCCAGCCCCTAGGGCGCGCGCAAGCCCTCGTTGCTGAGTTAAATCATCTGCCCCTTATTCAAGGCAAAATTTACCAACACTACGCCTTAGGAGGTGGGGAAGGGCGGCAGTATTTTAGCGATTACAATGCCATGAAAATTGATGCCATGCGCACCCAAATTGTTCAGTGGCAAGCAGAGCATGCCATTAATGAGGCCGAGTATTACTTTTTGCTCACTTCACTTTTAGAGGCTAGTGATAAAGTGGCTAATACCGCCTCTGTCTATGGGGCGTTTTTAAAGTACCTCAAAAAAAGCGCACGACAGGAACTCTGTTTGACCCCTGCTCCCCTAGAGTTGAGCTCCAACCCTCATTATGCCTACAACGCAGACGCTGAAGAGATTATCAAGTGCCTACACACCGACATTTTATACTTAGACCCACCTTATAACCAGCGCGAATACGGGGCTAATTATCATCTGCTAAATAGTATTGCCCTTTATGACGACTTTACTCCGCAGGGCAAGACGGGGTTAAGAAGTTATGAAAAATCTACCTGGTGCAAAAAACACCTTGTTTACCAGAGCTTAGAGCATGTGATAAAAAATACTGATGCCCGCTTTATTTTCTTAAGCTACAACGATGAGGGTTTATTAAGCTTGGAGGAAATCGCCCATCTCTTTGGCCGATGCGGTTGCTATCGCATTTTAAGTCAAGATTACACCCGCTTCAAGGCCGATTCCAAACGCATGCACACTAAAGAGAGCACGATTGAGTATTTGCATGTATTGGTGAAGGATTAATTTTAAACTAACACTAACCACTTTAGAACAAGATTTACTCAACCTGCAAGAGGCAGACAGACAAAAACAAACAGAGTTAAAGCGCACGCAAGAAGCCTTAAAGCAAGCCCACTCAGATTAGATAGACACAAAGTCAAAGCTTGCGAATTGTTTTTAACTTTGCCTATAAGTGTGAAACAAGGCTTATCTAATCTCTTTAAAGAGGGCGATCTACTTGCTTTTTGTCCGCCGGTATTCAGGGTAAAAATATCGACATCATTTGGGATTACACCAACAATGCACTTAAAAGCGACACAGAGGGCGCGCAAACCCTCATAGAAATCTTTTACGCCCTCTTTGCCTACTACGAACAAGCCACCCTCTACCAACTAGACCCCTTAGAAGTCGGGCAAACTTACGACCCCACCAAGCACCAACGCCACCGCTCTAGCACCAATGCGAGCGGCAAAATTACCCAAGTGTTGTTGCGGGGCTTTAAACACGCTAGAACCGGTGAAGTCAAACGCCAATCTGTCATCAAACTTTAAAGAGGATGCTATGGAACGCACTAAGACCATCAAGGGCATTTATCTCACTCAAGAACATCTAGAGACAGAGATGAACGCAAGTTGGAAAGAGTTTGAGAACAACGATAACCTTTCAAACCCTAAGCATTCTTTTACTAAGCATGTTAATGCTTGTTTTGAGATTTTTAAACAAAGTGTGGAGAACCAAGAGGTGGTAAGCCTCGATGAAACCACCTTTTATTTGCCTAAAGCACAAGTTTTTGGGTTTGTCTATAGACCCACTGAATTTAGGTGGGCTGATAGATATTGGGAGCGTCATTATCGTGAGGATCGTTACTTTATTCCAACCCCCTTACATGCACTCATGGTTGGACATGCAGATGGTGCCTATCATGATGTGAAATTTAACCAAAATCAAGCAGAGTGTGCCATTAAAAGTATTTATCCTAAACTCCCCATTTTAAGACACAAAGACACCATGCAAAAATTAACAAATGTCATCCGAATCCACCGTAATGATTTAAAAGTTTTGGATGATTCTTGTAGCGGTCATATGAAAGAAGATTGGGATTACTACTGGTATCTTGGAACAAACAACACACTGGAATACAAATATCTACATCTACCCCATGATTCTTACTTTTGGCACTTAGACCTTGTGCCTGTTCCCCACTCTCTTAAAAAAATCTTTAAGTGGCTATACACCGCGTCCCAATCTAGGGTGAGTGCCCACTATTTACAAGCGCAATGGTAGTTGAAAGAATTGAAAAAAAGCCTAGCAGATCAGGTCAAAAAATCCGAAGACATGCAGGACTACATCGCTAGTGACTATTATGGCTTTAGCAGACTCCCCACAGATCAAAAAAACCTACTAAAAAGCATGCTTGAAGCCTATCTCAAAAACAAAGAGCAGGATACAGAGCGAGCTGTGTAACAAGCCTACCAACAAGCCATGCCAAGCATTGTGATCCAATTCCCCACCTCCCTAACTAATAGCAGAGATTATGCCATTTTAAAGGCGTTTGAGTGGAATGCTGGGATACAAGAATGGGTGCTCAAACATGCCCAAAATATCACCGCCAATCTCGCAGCTCCAGAGAACTATTTTGACAATCTCACCAAGGCTGATTTTGAGCGTGCAGCCATCAAAGCCTACGATCCTAAAATTCTCACCGATGCTAACCGCGGGTTGTAGGAGCTTTGGAAACAGGGGGCGAACAAAGGGGGTGTTTTTGCCCTTTAAAACCCCTGCCATCGCTAGAAACCCCAAAGCCGACTCAAAAACGGGCTGGTGGTGATTGATTTTGGCACGGCTAGCACGGTGGTGGTTACCAAGAAGAGAGTGCACAGATTCACCCCATGCGTATAGGAGCGACAAATCTTTCTGAAGTTAAGAAAAGCGATTATGAAAATCCCACTATCATTAGTTTTGAAAACCTGACACACTTTTTGCAACACTACAAAGCCCAAGCGGGTCGCCCTAAGACAAAATGGAATGATGTCAAAATTTCACATGCCGCTAATGACGATATGGGGCAAGCCAAATCTAGCGAGTATAACTCTTACTTGAAAAACTCAAACAATGGGCTGGCAACAAACACCAAAAATTCCAAATTACGGACAAGCAAGGGGCGCATTTTGAACTCAAGGGCAGTTTAGACTTAAGGGGAGATGACCTTAACTCCATTGAGCTTTATGCCTACTATTTAGGGCTCTACATCAATAACCAACACCATGGGATTTTTCTAAATTACTTGCTCTCTTTCCTGGTAACTTACGAGCTAGAAGTGCGTCAAATGATCTTGGAGAGTTTTAAAAAGGGCTTGGCTAAATCGTTACCAAATAGTCTACATGCGCAGGGTGTGGTAGAGCAACTTAAGGTCGAAGAGGGGGCAGCAAGTGAGCCAGCGGCTTATGCGATCATGGCTTTAGAGGGCTATGGCTTTGAGCCTAGCGCAGATGAGCGGGTTTATTATGGGGTCTTTGACTTTGGGGGGACCACAGATTTTGACTTTGGACTCTTTAAAGAAGCCCCTGAATCGAGCCGTTATGACTATATCTTAGAACACTTTGGCGCAGGAGGCGATCGCTATTTGGGCGGAGAGAATCTATTAGAATTAGCGAGTTTTGAGGTCTTTAAGAAAAATAAAGATCAGTTGTTACAAAAACACTTTCCTTTTAAAAAACCCGCAGAGGGCGCGCCCTTCCCGGGGAGCGAAATTTTACTCAGCCAATCCCAAGAGGCACGGGCTAACACTGAAGAACTGATAAAAAGTTAAGACCTCTTTGGAAGGGCGGAGAGTTTAAAGACGAGGGTGTGCTAAAACTCAATCTTGTTGATAGTGGAGGCAACCCGAAAGCAGGTGAGAGCTTAGATTTTAACGCCCAAGAAATCTTAGCCCTCTTTAAAGCGCGCATAAAAGAGGAGTAGAAAATTTCTTTGGAGAGTTTGTGCATGCCACTAACGCCTACTTTAGCTCTAAGAGCGATAGTGCTAGGGACATTAAGGCGTTTCACATTTTTTAGTGGCGCGCAACCAGCACTATAATCAACGGGTAAAATTCATCGATGCCTCTGAAAGCCACTTTGAAGTCTATTACACCGCCCAAGAGAGCACACATACCCTAAGCCTGACCGACCCCACCATTAAGAAAAAGACCCTAGAAACAGGTGTAGATAACCCCGATGCCTTTATTTTTATACGCTTGGTAAGCCCTAATGCCTTTGAATTTGTCGTAGCAACTCAAGAGGGGATTACCAACGAAACATATCTTAAACGACCCAAAAGGATAGAACTATGAGTAACATCAACACCACAGATTACCAAACCCTCATTAGAGGTTATTACGATCAAGGCAGAGTGCTAACCCTAGAAACTCAAGCACACTTAGAAGCGCGCGATATTCACCTTTACCACATCCAAGAACTCACCTTTGAAAAGGACAGCCCTCGCAGGGAAGCCTTTGAAAATGTGATCAGCATGGCACGCATGGAGGGAGCATTGCTGGTGTATTTGATTCTAGGCGATACTAATGGGGTGTCTTTCTTTGTAGGGATGGTTAAGGATAAGAGTTATCAAGGTAACCTAGAATTAGATATTGATGACTTAGCCACAAGAGTACTCAAACCCAGCATTGAGGGCAATTTTAGGGGCTCTAAGGTGATCAAGGTAGAAAAGGAGCATAAAAATATCTTACTAGATCAAGTCCGCAACATGAAGAGATTTGCGCGCATGGACGGCGTGCCTAGCCTTTATAAAGACAAAGAAAATTTTCAAGGAATCGATCGCCTCATTGATATTATGAGCGGAGATGTCTTTGCTCTGCTGATTTTAGCCAAGCCCTTTAGCAAGGCTTACACTAACCAACTAGAATCCGAGTTATTTAAATTTTACAACGATCTAGCCCCCATGGCCAAACAATCCATCCAAAAAAACGAGGGGAGTAGCACTAGCGAAAATTATTCAGAAAATAAGGGAAATTCTATAGCGGAAGGGGTTAATGGCTCATGGTCAGAGGCAGATGCCAAAAACGAGGGTTGGAGCAAACAGACAGGCACGCAAACTAACAATTCAGAGGGCAATAACAATTACAGCACTAACGATAGTGCCAATGGAGGCAGTTCTCACACCAAGACAAAAACGCAGGGCACTTCCACCACCAACACCACCAACAAAAGCGAAACTAAGGGCAATAGCACCACCACCAACACTAGCGAGACTTTAAGTATCGATCATACCAATAAGACAGCCAGCGAGTGGATGAAATACCTCGATGAAGTGCTTTTAAAACGGCTCAATTTTGGGCGTAGCAAAGGTTTATTTCATACCTGCATTTATTTAGCCGCTATGCAAAAGGGGAATTTAAGCAAGTTAGGCGGAGCGATTAGGGCGATCTTTTCAGGAGATGAGAATAACCAAGCCCCCTTACAAATGCAATTTTTAGAGGAGAGTAGCGATGCCTGCGAAATTGAAGGCTTAAAAAACTTTCAAATTTCTCAAATTTCTCTCCCTCAACAAGGCAAGCATGCGCAGGCTTTGCGCCTCTTGTTTTCAAGGGATTTAGCCACCCAATCTAGCTGGCTCTCCACCAGTGAGCTAGGCGTGATTGCTACCTTACCTAAAAAAGAAGTAGTAGGCTTGCCCCTGCGCGAAGAAGTGGAATTTGGCTTAAACACTAAAAAGGGGATTGCTAGTGGGGCGCATTTAAACTTAGGGCAGATGGTGCAAAGTGGGAAACTCTTAGAGCAATCCGTGCATTTGCAAAAATCTTGGCTAGACAAACATATTTTTGTGGCTGGGGTTACAGGCTCGGGTAAGACCACCACTTGTCAAAGCTTGCTTAAGAGTGCTGGTATGCCCTTTTTGGTGATCGAGCCAGCCAAGACAGAGTATCGCGCCTTGCTAGAAGATAGTGAGTTTCAGCAGAATTTATTAGTCTTCACTTTGGGCAACTCCAAGCTAGCCCCCTTTAGACTCAACCCCTTTGAGTTCTTTCCCCATGAGAATATCACCTCTAGGGTGGGGATGATTAAAGCCAATATTGAAGCCGCCTTTGACATGGAAGCCGCCATCCCCCAAATCATAGAAGCCGCGCTCTATGAATGCTATAAAGACTATGGCTGGGATATTAACACCAGCACCAATACGCGCTTTACAAACCCCTTTGATCAGGGGGTCTTTGCCTTCCCCACTCTAAGCGATCTCTACCATAAAACCACCAAGATCGTAGAGCAACAGGGCTTTGATCAACGCCTCAAAGACGATTACATCGGCTCGATCAACGCTAGATTACAAGGGCTTTTAGTGGGCTCTAAAGCCATCTTGCTCAATAACGATCGCGGGCTTAACTTTGTGGATTTGCTCGAAAAAAATGTCATCCTAGAGTTGGAGGAAATCAAAAACGGGGGGGAAAAATCGTTGATCATGGGCTTTATTTTGATCCAAATCAACGAGGCATTAAAAATCAAGCACCAAGAATATAAAGATAAGGGGAAGGATTTTAAACACATCACCCTCATCGAGGAGGCGCACCGCTTACTAAGCAAGGTAGATTACACAGATAGCCCCAATAAAAAACTAGGGGTGGAGAGTTTTAGCGACATGCTCGCAGAAGTGCGCAAATATGGGGAGAGTTTGATTATCGTCGATCAAATCCCCAATAAGCTCACCTCAGAGGTGCTTAA
>NZ_FZMA01000044.1:0-16745 GCF_900197775.1 Helicobacter salomonis | reverse complement strand
AACAAGAGCAACTACAATCTAAAAGCCCATTTGATTTTAGTGTGTCAATACAGAAAAAAGTTGCTCGTAGGCGATGTGGCTATTTTTATAAAGTCTGTGCTTGAGGAGATAGAGGAAAGTTCAGATTTTATCATCATAGCAAGGCAAACCAACAAAGACCATCTACACCTCATGATTGAATATCTCCCTAGAGTGTCTATCAGTTTCATCAGATCAAGGGGATGACTACTTGTGAACCGCCACTCCCTGAAGAGAGAAGCTTCCTAACTAACTTCAAACTAGCGTTTCTGAACTGAGAAAGACTTTGCTATGTATAGTCTGCAAGGCTAGTTTCTAACCCAAGAGACCTACAAACCCGCTGATGGGTAGCACATCATCATGCGCGAGAGAAACAGCTTGTAGAAGACGCACAAAATACTCTTGTGCAGGCAGTAAGTGAACCGCCCCTCACCTAATAAGTCCTAACGGGCACTAACTCGAATTACGCTTAATCTTGGCGGTTAGAATGAGCGCATCCAACTCTTAGTATTCAGGCTTTCACTAATCTCACTTACCTATTGCAAGGGTAGCTTTTCTTGGCGTGCACTTACATTTAGTGCCCTAAAGGATTGAGTTTTACGCACGTTCAGATAAAGTTTGGAGAAATCCAAGATTTATCCCGTTCTTGTGCAGGCATTTTTGGAAAGAACAGAAGTTTTGGAGGGATGGATTTTTTGCCTGTTGAGAGACTAACCCCAAGCAAGCAGAACGCTTGCGCTATCAAAACTGCTGAAGATGTATGGGAATAGAGATAGCAAGCACAATCATCAAGTTCAAAACTGCAAACCATCAAAAGATACATAGAAAATCAAGGATTGAAGGCATTCATCCCACTCGCTAAAACAAATGCGACGCATTTGCTAGAGTGGGGTTTCTGCTGAGGAGTTTTAAAGCTAGGGGCTTTAGGGCATAAGTGGTAAATTCTAGGACATCTTTCTAGGGTGCCCCAAGCGTCGTTGTACAAGAGAGTCTTTAAAGTCCCTACGGCGATTGAGTAGCAAATTATAACAATAAGCCCGTGCCGTGTTTTGCGTAGCAAATACGCTGAGTATAACATGCACTACCCTGAAGAGTACCGCCAACCTTTCGTGAACCTCAGAAGAGTTTTAACCCTGAAGATATTTTTTTAGAACCAGTTGATTGTTAGGATCGGTGTGAGCCCTCGATCAAAACAAATTGTGAGGCAGGTCTTAGGATTTGGTTGTTACTATGCTTAAGAAAACAAAAATCAAGAATAATTATGACTTGTCCTGTTCGTTATCAAGTAGCCTACCTAAACTAATAAGCATTCTGTGTCATCGTTTTTATTTTTTCCAATAGCTTTGGAGTTGATTTTTTGATAGAGGACTAGCTGGATTTTTATAGAATTCATATGGCTTTTCTAACCCTGCTTTCAACATTTCCATGCTATCTCTCAGACCTAACATGCTACAATGCCAATACAGAGAGGACAAATCATGGACATTGGCCCTCTTATCCTCAACGCAAAGGATAGTCATGAAAAATATCACTCTCATTACGACCGGGTCAGCTAAAACCACTGGGCCATGCAAAAAATGTCAAACACGCTTGGGAATTTGTGGTTGGGCTTTCTGTGCCTTGGATAGTCAAGAGAATGTCCTGGTGGAAAATGGTGGGGCCAAACAAGGACATTGTACAAGCTTAGAATTCTACCCCATCAGCGAGGGGCTTAAGGCCGTCGTCCAGTATCAGCCCCTCCAGATCACAATTTATTGCGACCACCTGAGCATGATAGAAGCCATTAACACAAAAGGCATGCAGGCTTATGCTCTCTCCAAACAACAACAAGCCTGGCGTAATCTTCTCTTACAGCATGCTCATAAAATCCCTATCACTGCCATTCATATCCACGATAGACCCGAATTTACAACTCTTTACTGGGAATGTGATATGCGTGCCTATAAAAACATGAAAGAGCTCTTTCTCCAGCACCATCCCCATGAAACCGTTCACGAACACTGTGCTAAAGTCCCCCCGCCCGAGTATGTTCCCAAGACCCGCGTCTATCCCTTCAGCTCCACATCTTCCAATCTTTAGATTGGGCGTTTTGCATAGGCGTTTGGAGCATGGCGCTCAATCCCAAAGACACCAGCATGATGTGGGATGTCAGAACAGCTAGTCGAGCACTCCCAAGATGGGTTTGGGGGTTTGTATTCTGACTTGCCTTTTTCTTGTCCTGCACTTCCCTAACCCCAAGGCTAAAGTGTCGCTTTGGGTAACCTCGGCGTGATAGAGGGCGTTTCAAGCTTTTGTGCGTTCTTTGCACGATACCTTACCCGGCGCTTCAATTCAGCCCAGTTTTGCTATGTTATAGAAAAATTTTCAAGAGAGGATCACGATGCTAGTGGATGACTTTGGGCGACAGATTACCTATTTGCGTGTCTCACTCACCAAACAATGCAATTTTAGATGTGCCTATTGCATGCCCACCACTCCCCTAGATTTCACCCCTCATGAGGATGTGATCCCCTTAGAACACATGTTAGAGTTTTTAAAGGTCGCCATAGATGAGGGGATTGAAAAAATCCGCCTCACTGGAGGCGAGCCATTATTGCGCAAAGACCTAGTGCCCTTTATCGCACAATTGCATGCCTATAACCCCAAAGTTTTACTGGTGCTTACCACTAACGCGTTTTTACTAGAGAAGTATGCCCAATCCCTCAAGCAGGCGGGTTTGAGCCGTGTGAATATCTCTTTGGATTCACTCAAACCCAAGCGAGTGGTGCAAATTTCTAAAAAAGACGCGTTGGGGGCCGTATTGAGAGGTATTGAAGCAGCCTTGCAAGTGGGGTTAAAGCTCAAATTTAACATGGTGGTGCTCAGGGGAGTGAATGCAGATGAGATTTTAGACCTCTTGGAATTTGCCCAAGAGAAGAATGCTCAGATTCGCTACATTGAATTTATGGAAAATACCCATGCGAGTGCTTCCTTACAGGGCGTTTCTCAGGCGCAGATTTTAGAGGCTATTATGGCCAAATACCAAATCGTGGGTGTACCCCAAAAAGAGCTAGGACCTGCACAAATTTACACCCTAGAAAACGGTTACCAATTTGGGATTATCGCCCCTCATAAGGAGGATTTTTGCAAGAGTTGTAACCGCGTGCGCGTGAGCGCAGATGGGATTTTGTTTCCTTGTTTATATTACCAAGATAGCGTGAATGCTAAGGAGGCAATTTTGAGTACTGAGCGCGCGCGCATGCAGAGTGCGCTGAGGCAGGCAGTGGCTAACAAGCCCGAAAAGAATCTTTGGAGTGGGACCTATCAAATTTCTGAACGCGCATTTTACCAAACCGGAGGCTAAATGGATTTACTCACACAGGCAATCGATTCGCAGGATTTAGACGCGATTAGTCTAGTCAAACTTTATGATTACGATCTCTACACTTTAGGTGAGGCAGCCCATGCTATCCGCACACGCTTTCACCAAAATCAGGTTTTTTTCAACACCAATCGCCACCTCAACCCGAGTAATATCTGTGCGGACAGTTGTAAATTCTGTGCCTTTTCGGCGAGTCGTAAAAACCCTAATCCTTATGAAATGGGGCATGCAGAAATTTTGGAGCAGATTGAGGCGGCTTACCAAGCGGGGGTTAAAGAGGTGCATGTGGTAAGCGCGCATAACCCAAATTACACTTATGAATGGTATTTGGAGCTGTTTAGACTCATCAAGGCACGTATGCCCGATTTGCATTTAAAGGCGATGACGGCCGCTGAGGTACATTTTTTAAGCACCAAATTCCAGCATCCCTACCAAAAAGTTCTGGAGGATATGCTGGAAGCGGGAGTGGATTCTATGCCCGGAGGTGGAGCGGAAATCTTTGATGAGGGGGTGCGCAAGCGCATTTGTGGGGGTAAGGTGAGCTCAAAGCGTTGGCTAGAAATCCATCAATATTGGCACTCTCTAGGTAGAATGAGCAACGCGACCATGCTCTTTGGGCATATTGAGAGTAAGGAAGATCGCCTAGATCACATGCTCCGCCTTAAAGCTGCTCAAAGTCCCCATGCTGTGGAGAAAAAAGGGGGGTTTAACGCCTTTATTCCCCTTCTCTACCAACGCGATAACAATTTCTTAAAAATTCCGCGTAGTCCTAGCGCAGTGGAGATTCTCAAAACCATCGCCATCGCGCGCATCGTCTTGCAAAATATCCCTCACATTAAGGCTTACTGGGCAACTTTAGGGCTCAACTTAGCCTTAGTGGCCCAAGAATTTGGGGCAGATGATTTGGATGGCACTATTGGTGTAGAGAAGATTCAATCTGCCGCAGGGGCTAAGAGCGCGAGCGGGCTGGCTAAAGAAGATTTGATCGCCCAGATCAAGGATGCCAAATTCCAACCCGTAGAACGAGACAGCCTTTATAACACTTTGAGGGTGTGGTAGGCTGTTAAATTTCCATTTACTTTGGTTTATTTTTTTATGACACTTAAGGCTCGGGTGCGCTATAATCCAAGCTCATAGTCATGCAAGTTTAGAGGTGTTCCATTAAAAAGTTTCTCACGATCATTTTGGTATGTGCGGGGCAATTATTCTTGCCTGTAAACGCCCAAGAGGCTAGGATTACAAGCATAGAGTATAAGGACCTCTCCTATATGTCTGATATGCTTGCAGGCGAGATTGTCAAGCTCAAGAAAAACGATTCGCTGGACTTAGAGAGAGTCGATGAGGCAATTTTAGACCTCTATAACCAGGGTTATTTTGAAGATGTCTATGCCACTTTCAAAGATGGTAAATTAGTGTTTCACTTCAAAGAAAAGCCTCGCATTGCTGGGGTGGAAATCAAGGGATATGGCACGGAGAAAGAGAAAGAAAATCTCTATGCCCAAATGGGAATTAAAAAGGGGGATACTTATGATGAAAATAAACTTGAAAACGCCAAGTACATTCTCAAGGCTGCGTTAGAACAACAAGGTTTCTATGGAAGTGTGGTGGAAACACGCACGGAGAGTTTGGCCAATGGGGGGGCTTATCGCATTGTGTTCCATGTCAATCGGGGCAATCACATCTACATCACTAGATCCACTTACGAGGGTCGAGAGCAACTCAAGTCTAGGGTGGTAGAATCATTGAGTGCCAACAAACAACGCGATTTCATGGGCTGGATGTGGGGTTTGAACTCTGGGAAGTTACACCTTAACGAGCTGGAATACGACTCCATGCGCATCCAAGATGTCTATTTACGTCATGGCTTTTTGGATGTGAATGTGTCCTCTCCTTTTTTGAATACCAACTTTGCAACCCACAAAGCCAAGCTTTACTATAAAGTCAAAGAGGGGATTCAATACCGCGTTTCTGGCATTGAAATTCAGATTGACAAGCCCATTATTCCCATTCCCAAACTCCTCAAGGGACTTAAAGTTAAAAAGGGGTTGGTGTTCAATATCGAGAACATGCGCACGGATGCCCAGGTTTTAAAACGCCAAGTAGCTGATAAGGGCTATGCCTTTGCCGTGGTCAAACCTGACTTGGATAAAGACGAAGAAAATGGCAAGGTCAAGGTGATTTATCGCATTGAAACCGGGGATTTGGTCTACATCAACGACATCATCATCTCGGGTAACCAACGCACCAGCGATCGGGTGATCCGCCGTGAGGTCTATCTTAACCCTAAAGAACGCTATAGTTTGACTAAAGTAGCTAACTCAGAGAGTGCTCTGCGCCGTTTGGGCTTTTTCTCTAAGGTCAAGATCGAAGAGCGGCGCGTCAATAGTGAATTGATGGATTTATTGGTCAATGTAGAGGAAGGGCGCACGGGGCAAGTGCAATTTGGTTTGGGTTATGGGAGCTATGGGGGATTGATGCTCAATGGGAGTGTGAGTGAGAAAAACCTCTTTGGGACAGGCCAGAGTATGAGCTTGTATGCCAATGTTGCCACAGGGGGAGGGAATCGTAACTACGGGATCAGAGGAAGTGGGCGCTCCTTTTCGGGGAACTTGACCCTACGCAACCCTCGAATCTTTGATAGCCGCTACAGCTCTTCGCTCAGTCTTTTTGCAGAGTATATCATTAACTACAACTATATCCAACAGGGCGGGGGATTTAGCGCCACTGTGGGGCGTATGCTCACCAACACCTTTAGCATGAACTTGGGCTATAACTACAACATCACTAAAATCGTTGGCTTTTCTAGCCCTCTCTATGAGATGTTTTATAGTAGCAAAGACACGATTATTCGTTTCCCCAATGGCCAGCCTGCGCCCGGACCTGATGGCCGCCCTCTCCATGGACTTTGGAATCGCGATTACCACACGCCTACCACCAGCTCTTTCACCTTAACCACGAATTTTGATAACACCGATGACTACTATTTCCCTAAAAATGGCTTCACCTTCTATAACTACACTACCATGGCTGGTCTGCCCTCTGCGGGCGGGCTGAATTCTTGGAATGGTTTGGGTGGTAATGTGCGCAACACTAAGGTTTATGGCAAATTTGCTGCCTACCACCACCTACAAAAATACATTCTCATTGACTTGATTGCGCGCTTTAAAACGCAGGGGGGCTATATTTTCCGCTATAACCCTCAGGATTATCTGCCCTTAAACTCTGTCTTCTATTTAGGGGGTGTTACTACAATTCGAGGCTTTAGAAGCAATTCTATCACCCCTAAAACCCCAGAGGGAATGTGGGTAGGAGGAGATGGGGTCTATACGGGTGCAGTGGAGCTGAGTTATGGTTTGTTGAAAGCAGCTAAAATGCGTGTAGCATGGTTTTTTGACTGGGGCTTTTTGACCTTTAAAACAGATAGCAAAACGGGGGGCTTTTGGCGCAACACTTACGCGAGCGATGTCAACTTTAGAGACTATGGTATCATTGGATCGGGTTATGAACATGGTACTTGGCGCGCTTCTACGGGAATTCAGATTGAGTGGATTTCGCCCATGGGTCCCTTGGTGCTTATCTTCCCCATCGCCTTCTTCAACGATTGGAGCGATAAGAAAGGGCTCTTTTTCAACCCAAATATGCATGACATTACGCAACGCTTTGAGTTTTCTATGGGAACGCGTTTTTAGAAGGACAAACATGCCACGACTAGACAGACAGACACTTTTAGAATGGATGGAGCACAAACCCCTCAAAGAACTGGGGCGTTTGGCCTTGCGTAAAAAGCAAGAGCTACACCCTGATGACATCACAACCTTCATTGTGGATCGCAATATCAACTACACTAATATTTGCTTTGTGGATTGTAAATTTTGTGCTTTCAAGCGCACCATGAAAGACGCAGATGCCTACCTTTTGGATTTTGAAACGATCGATCGCAAAATTGAGGAATTGCTAGCCATTGGAGGCACACAGATTTTATTTCAGGGTGGAGTGCACCCCCAACTCAAAATTGATTACTATGAAGATTTAATCTCCCACATCGCCCAAAAATTTCCCACCATCACCATTCATGGCTTTTCCGCAGTGGAGATCGACTACATTGCTAAAATCTCTCGACTTTCCCTTGTAGAGGTTTTAGAACGCTTAAAAGCCGCAGGATTGAGTTCAATCCCGGGAGCGGGCGCGGAAATTTTAAGCGATCGGGTGCGTGCGGTGATCGCTCCTAAGAAACTCAGTGCAGATCGTTGGATTGAAGTACATAGGCAGGCGCATAAGTGCGGAATCAAGAGCACAGCGACCATGATGTTTGGGAGCGTGGACACCAATGAAGATGTGGTCGAGCACTTGGAGAGGGTGCGTGATTTACAAGAGGAAACGGGGGGGTTTAGAGCCTTTATTCTGTGGAGCTTCCAGCCCAATTTCACCCCCCTGCAACAAGAAAGACCTGATATTAAGAAAGCGAGTGCAAACCGCTATTTGCGTCTGTTGGCTTGCAGTCGTCTATTTTTAGATAATATCCCCAATATTCAAAGTTCGTGGGTTACACAGGGGGCGATGATTGGGCAGTTAGCTTTGCTCTTTGGAGCTAATGATTTGGGGAGTGTGATGATGGAGGAAAATGTGGTCAAAGCGGCGGGCACGAGTTTTTGCATGAATCAAGAAGAGATGATTGCCTTGGTTGCCGATTTAGGAGGCAGGGCGGCCAAGCGCAACACTGCGTATGAGATTTTGGAGAGGTATTAATGGGCACGAGGTTTAAGGGCGCACGCTATGCGCTCTTGTTAGTTGTAGCAGTGGTGGTGTTAATTGTAATAGGAGCATGGATGGAACAGACAAAACAAAATCAGGAACAGAGCGCTCACAGGGTCATTAAACGCGATCAGGTGGGTGAGGGCATTCAATACCTGGAAATTAAGGGGATTAAAATCCCCGTAATCTATGAGGAAAATCATTTACTACCTATGGGCACGATTCGTCTCATGTTCATCGGTGGGGGGAATTTGATGGATAAAGATAAGTACGGATTATCCAAACTGAGCGCAGAGATGCTTAATGAGGGTACAAAAGAGTTAGGCAGCGTTAAGTTTGCCGAGCAGTTGGAGCAACTTGCTATCACACTGGACACAGATATTAGATTGGAGTCTTTGCACATCGATTTGGGGTTCTTAAAGGAGTATCAACAAAAAGCCGTTGGGTATTTACATGACCTGCTCCTTTCACCCAATCTCACTCCCAGCGCTTTAGAGAAAGTGCAAAAACACATGGTTGCCAGTGCTTTGACGAAAATGAGTAATTTTGATTACATCGCACAGCTGGAGCTCAATAAAATTCTATTTGCCAACACTCCCCTAGCCCATCCAGCTGTGGGAACTCCCAAGACTATTCAGAGCATTTCACTTGATGATGTCAAAAAACGTTTAGAAGATGCTCTGGACATCGAGCGACTTATTATTGTGATGGGGGGGGATATGGATGTGCAGCAAACCTTAGAACAGCTCAAACCCTTGCTAGAAACTCTGCCCTCTAACAAGCCCTTCTTCACGCCACACTTTAACACAGTGGAGCAAGCCCAAGAGAAAGTCATTTATAAGGACACGCAGCAGGCTTATATTTATTTTGGTTCGCCCTTTCACATGCAGGACTTGGAAAAAGAATTGCCTCTAGCTAAGGTGATGAGCTTTGTACTGGGTTCAAGCGGATTTGGCTCGCGCTTAATGGATATGATTCGTGTGAAAGAAGGTTTGGCTTACAGCGCTTACATGCGTGTGCAACTCTCGCGTATCATTAATTGTGCCACGGGCTATCTGCAGACTAAACTAGAAAACCAAGATAAAAGCATTGCGTTAGTCAAGCAAGTGGTGAAAGACTTTGTGCAAAAAGGCATCACCCAAGAAGAGTTAGAGGGGGCTAAAAAATTCTTACTAGGTTCTGAACCTTTAGCCAATGAAACCCTAGGCAAACGCCTGACAACTAAATTTCACAATTTTTACTTGGGTCTGCCTTTGGATTACGACAAGGTAATGCTAGAACGCATTAAGAATTTAACATTAGAGGAGATCAACGCGTATATCAAATCTCACCCAGAGGTAGCAAATTTGAGTTTTAGCGTCTTGACCATGGACCCCAAAATCCAAGCTAAAAAAGCCGCTCAAAAGGAAAAAATGGTGCCTGTGGAGCGTAAGTAGCAATTCTAGGGTATTTGGTGGAGATTTTGGATGGGAACTTTCATCCTCTGCTTGCTTGGACTCCTAGTTTTAGGCGGGCTTGTGCGCTTGTTTCCAGTGGTCTTTGACCTATTGATCGAATCGGGAGTCTTTTTGATAGTCGCGCTTGCGATCGGATTTGCGCTTGCGCTTGTTGTTGTGGTGGTGGTCTTTTTTGCCCATGCAATAGTCATCTTACTAGGGCTGGCCCTGGTAGTCGCAGCGATAGCAATCGTCCTAAGAATATTTGGCATTAAATTTTAAAGGATTTTCATGTTTGAAACCATTATCGGGCTAGAGGTACACACCCAGCTCAACACCCAGAGCAAGATTTTTTGTAGCTGTCCGACCAGCTTTAAAGACACCCCCAATAGCAACACCTGCCCCGTGTGTTTAGGCCTACCCGGGGCTTTGCCCGTGCTCAATGAGGCTGCTTTGAAAAAGGCCATTGCCTTTGGGATGGCGATTAATGCCACGATCAACCAAGACTCCATATTTGCGCGCAAGAATTACTTTTACCCCGATTTGCCCAAGGCCTACCAAATTTCTCAATTTGAGATTCCCATCGTGAGTGCAGGGTATTTGGATATTGAAACGGAAGGAGGATTTAAGCGTATTGGTATTGAGCGCGCCCACTTGGAAGAAGACGCGGGGAAAAATATCCATGAGGGGGAGTTTTCCAAAGTAGATTTGAATCGCGCAGGCACACCCCTTTTAGAAATTGTAAGTCGCCCAGATTTGCGTAGCGCACAGGAAGCCATTAGCTATCTAAAGAAGTTACACGCTTTGGTGCGCTTTTTGGGCATTTCTGATGCTAACATGCAGGAGGGCAATTTTCGCTGCGATGCCAATGTGTCCATTCGCCCCAAGGGAGAGGAGAAGCTCTATACCCGTGTGGAAATCAAGAATCTCAATAGTTTTAGATTCATTCAAAAAGCCATCGATTACGAAGTGGAACGCCAAATTGAGGCCTTTGAGCGGGGCACTTATGCTAGCGAAGTGGTGCAAGAAACTAGGCTTTTTGACACCACCAAGGGAATCACTCAGTCTATGCGCGATAAAGAGGGTTCAGCGGATTATCGCTATTTCCCTGATCCTGATTTGAGGCGCGTGCACATCCCCCAAGCCCTCTTAGAGCAGGACATCCCCGAACTACCCGATGCCAAAAAAGCGCGCTACATAGAATTGGGCGTTAAGCCTGAGGATGCGTCTATGTTGGTGAGTGATGTTGCCATTGCAGAGTATTTTGAAGAGATGATTAACATGGGGGCGAGCATAAAAGCAAGTGTGTCTTGGCTGTGCGTGGAGTTGCTAGGACGCCTCGAGGGGCAGGAATTAGAACACTGCAAAGTGAGCGCGCAAACTTTGGGCGCTTTAGTGCAACGCATCGATGACAAAAAAATCTCGGGCAAGGCAGGTAAAGAGATTTTAGACGCTCTGCTTACTCAAAACGCGAGCCAGCCTAGCGATGTGGATGCCCTCATTGAAAAGCTGGGATTAGCCCAAGTGCAAGATCAAGAGGAATTGCTGCGCGCCATTGAAGCTGTGCTGTGCGCGCACCCTGACAAGGTGGCAGAATACAAGGGGGGTAAGGTGAAACTCTTGGGCTTTTTTGTGGGGCAGACGCTCAAAAGCTTGAAGGGCGCAGACCCCAGCGCACTCAACGCACTTTTAAAGGAAAAGCTAGAAAGTTAGCTGATCGTGCGCGAGTTAAAACTTGAGGGGGTTCTGAGGTGTCTTCATGGGCTTAGGAGGGTTTGGCGTGAGATGTTGGCAGGGACAATCAATATCCTATCATTTAGGCTTAAATCCTCTTTGACACATCCATAGCTAGAACAAGTTTTAGAGGTAAATAAGTTCTCGTCATAGTTGTTTGACTGATTTTAAGCAAAAAATCCTCCTTACTCAAGTTTCCCCCATCTATCTGCTACAATAACACCAGCGGGTTACCGCGAACAATCTTTTTTTTGGAGGACATGATGAAAAAGCATGTGGTATTTTTTGAGGCAGTAGGTGGGACGGACAAGGGCAGAGATGGACACAGGCGCGATACCATGCCCATGATGGATTACCTAAAGAAACTTGGATGGCATGCCGAAGTGGTGCAACTCAGCGATGAGATTTTAAAAGATGCCAAGAAAACTGAGAGTATTTATGAGTATGTGCAGGCGCATGCCGATGCCTATGTGTCCCGTGTCAATCCAGGCAATCTCAAAGAGGAGAAACTCTACTTCGACCTTTTGCGCAAACTCTGCGATCATGGCGTGATTGGCATGCCCCACCCAGATGCGATGATCGGTTATGGAGCCAAAGATGCGCTCACCAAGCTAGCCGATACCGAGTTGGTACCCGATGACACCTACGCCTATTATGACCCAGCTGAAGCTAAACGCATTGGAGTAACTTGGGCAGACAAGCACGACTTTAAAAAGACCTTCCCCAAAACTCTGGCTAAGGGCGAGCGAGTTTTAAAGCAAAATCGTGGCTCTACGGGTGAGGGCATTTGGCGCGTACAATTAGAGGAGCCTTTGCCTGCAGGGGCGAGCGAAGTCCCCTTAGATGCTAAAATTAAATGCACCGAAGCCGTGGACAATCATGTAGAGCACCGCAAACTGGGAGAGTTCATGGATTTTTGTGAAAAATACTTAGTTGGGGATAATGGCATGCTAGTAGACATGACCTTTTTACCCCGCATTAAAGAGGGTGAAATCCGTATTTTAATGCTCTACAAACACCCCATTTATGTAGTGCATAAAAAACCTGCTGAAGGTGCAGACGCTTTCAGTGCAACTCTCTTTAGCGGAGCTAAATACCGCTACGATAAACCTGAACAATGGGATAATTTGGTGCACTACTTCCTAAGGCAACTCCCCCATATCCAAAGCAAGCTGGGTAATTACGACCTGCCTCTGATTTGGACGGCAGACTTTATCTTGGATACCGATGAACATGGCAAGGACAAGTACATCTTAGGCGAAATCAACTGCTCTTGTGTGGGCTTCACCACTCCCGTAGAGTTTTTAGACAAAACCGCGCGTAAAGTGGCCAATACGATCATTGACATCGTGGAAGATAAACTTAGCTGAACCGCGAGAGGACTGCCATGTTGCCCCTAATTTTTGGTTTGCCCGCTGCCTTAAACTTAGCCGAGTCTTTCATTGATAATGTTTTTAGAGACAAGGTTACCCCCAAACTTGGGAGTATCTTATACTGTCGTCTCATAGGGCCTACTACCCACACGGGGATTTATGTAGGCGATCAGAGGATTGTCGAATTGCTAGGCTCGGGCGAGGTCAAGCTCTCCACCCCTAAAGAGTTTATCAGCGGTACGCAAGCAATGAGCATTTATGTTTCTTGTCGGGGCAATGAAGCCGTGGGCTTTGCCCAAGCGGCACAAAGGGCAAAAAGTCTTGTAGGCAAAACTCTGGACTACCCCACTATGGGTGTCCCCACAGAAAAGCACGAGCGCAATTGCCATTGTTTCGTCTACGAGTGTCTTACAGGCAAACACGACAGCCAAAAGTGGACTTTGCTAGACATTGAGACCAAGTTTCGGGGCGAATATTTTGACAACTGGCGGGTGTGGGACTTAACAAGCGAAGAGTTATTTTAACCTTATACTGCTGCTTGATAAGTCCAACAACCTGCATGTGTGTATGTGGGAAAGGGGTTTTAGGTTGTTAGGCCTGAGCAAGCAAGCTATCTAGTCTTAAAGAGTTCGCCAGCACCATCCCAAGCCAGCAACTACCCGAAATACATCCATGTTGGGTGGCATTGCAAAAAGTTTCAAGAACTTGTTAACCTTTTTATGTTGCAGTTCACCCATTCACCCATTCACCCATTCACCCATTCACCCATTCACCGGGGCGGGGGCGGATAGAGGTAGGGTTTTAGGAGTTTGGTTGCTGATGAAACAAAAGCCTGACCTATTGGCCTTGCTTCAAAGGCATGACACCCTTTTAATTGATGGGAGCGCGCTTGTAGAGGGCGTGTTTTGGAAAATTTATAACGACACTCTTAGAGAAATTTTACGTTAGGGCAGGGGGCGAGGGAATAGTCTATGCCACTAACACGCCCATGTTGGCTAAAATTTATGGAGATGAGAACACGCGCGCACAAACTAAGGGCGTGCCCGACTACACCCCTAAAAACTCGCCTTACTCACTAAAGTCAAAACCAATCAACGTGTGTGTATGCTCACATGCCTACTCAAAAACCAGCAGGGCGAGTGTGTGGGTTATTTGATGCCCAAAGCAGAGGGCAAGACCTTACAGCACATTTTAGGGGGCTCTAAAGATGTGAAACAATACATTCCTAATTGGAATATGAAAGACCTAGTGCGTTTGTGCATGAGCTTTTTAAAAACGGCGCAATTCTTGCACGATAAGGGGATTTTGATTGGCGACATCAATCCTAATAATCTTATCTTTACCTCTGATGCCGAAATGTTTTTTATCGATTGTGATAGCTACCAAGTGGGCAAATACCCTTGTCCTGTTGCCGACCCCGCCTACCTAGTCCCCGAACATGCTGGCAAACACATGAGCGAAGTGATGCGCTCTAAGAGCGATGAATACTACGCCATTGCTTGTTTGTTATTTGTGATCTTGACTCTAGGCGTGCATCCTTATAACCACAAAGGTTTGGGGCGAAAAGAGGCGATGGAGCGGGGGGAATTTGCCTATCCTCTCAATGGTGCAGATATGTCCTTAGTGCCCAAGGGACGGGCTAGGGATCATTGGGTGCGCTTGAGCCCCAAATTGCAAGGGTATTTCTATGGGAGTGTCCAAAAGGACGGGGCGTTTTACGAACCCAAAAAACGCCTCCCCCCGCCCAAATGGCTGGACGCTCTCAACAAATTCTACCAACATCTATAAATTCATCATAACAAAGAAGCAACAATGAGTGATTCAGATACAGAATACACCGAAGAGTTGGCCGACAACCCCACCAGGCGAGTGCCCATATGCCTTTGCTTGGACACCAGCAGTTCAATGGAGGGCAATCCCATTGAAGAGCTTAACCAAGGTGTGGAGTTATTTTACAAAGAGGTGAATGATCACCCCGTTGCTAGACAAGCTGCCGATGTATGCATTGTAACCTTTGGGGACAATGGGGTGAGTTTGGTGCAAGACTTCCAAAGCATTCGTGATGAATCTGCGCCTCGTTTTAGTGCCAGTAGCGTCACTCCTATGGGTGAGGCGGTGAATGAAGGGTTAGATCACCTAGATAGGCGCAAACAAGAGTATAAAGACAGCGGCACGGAATACTTCCAACCATGGCTGGTGATCATTAGTGATGGCGCTCCTACAGATGATATTAATAGCGCGTGCAAGCGCACTAGCGACATGGCCAAGAGTAAAAAACTCACCATCTTTCCCATCATTGTTGAGGATGGGGATGCGAGCATTTTAAGGCAATTTTCACCTCCCCCCCTACGCCCCCCCGTCAAACTTAAAGGCTTGGAGTTTAAAGAGTTTTTTAAATAGCTGGCGCAAAGTGTGATTAGGGTTTCACAATCGCGTCCGGGCGAAAAGGTGACTCTACCGGATATGAGCGAATGGGCGGAGATGGATGTTTAAATGGCACACCATCGGGCATGCCGTGCAAGGCAGGGGGCGTGAGGATGCAAGACCGCCCATTGAATGCCAAGATAAGATTGACCCTTCTGAGCCCACAACTTACAACCCCAGCGAGATGGCTATCATCGCCCTTGCCGATGGGGCGGGTTCAGCTAAATTTTCTCATTTAGGTGCAGAGGAAACACTAAAAGTCGTTACATAAGATTTGCGTGAAAACTTCACGCGCTACACCAACATGGAACACCCTGGGGAGGTCAGTAGCGCGATTTTGGGGCGAGTGATGCAAACCTTACAAGAGTTGTCTATCCAAAAAACGAACGCACTCCAACGCGATAAGAGCGACATTGAGGGCATTTTTCAAGCCATTTTAGAGGAAGTCCAAGCGATTCAAAACTGGTGAGCAGAACACCACCTGCCCCTAATAGACGCTTTGCAAACTCTGCAAGCGCACACCCCCACAAATTATCGAGGACAAAACACCCAGGCCATAATCCAAGCAGCCCTAAAGGACATGGATAACAAAATTAAGATGTTGCCAGGAAGTTTTCAGGCTAAGGCTTATGAACTCAAATTTAGCTCACTTAAAGACACACTTGCAACATTAAAGAATTGTTAAAAAAGAATGCTCCCATTGAAGAAACATACCACAAGATCAAAAGCAAGATTGTGGATGTGATTCAAAAGACTAAGAATAAACGCAAAGGACTTTTAGAGCGGTTTTCAAGATGGCTTGAAGCCTTATTGGGTTTAGAGCCAGATATGCAAGAAGAGGCGCAGGACGCGCTCAATGACTTAAAAAAACTTCTGTCCCTAGCCCAGCCTTCTGGTTCTTCTGGCACATTGTGCATGCCAACTAAAGACATTAGATGCTACAACTTAACTTGGATACAAAAGACAATCGCCAACCATGAAGGCACTTTAAAAAGACAAATTATCCGCTCTTTTGAGGATTATAAAGCCCTTTTAGATCAAGTTAAGAGGGTAGCTTTTGAAGATTGGCAAGAAGAAAGTTTAGATTTTTTGTTCAATTTTGTGTTTAATGTGCGTGAAGAGTATAAACAGCGCTTTGAGATGATCAAGACACAAATTCAACAAGCCAACAAAACCGCACAAGCCTATCAACGCGATCTCTTAGGCGAGATACGCACCAAAGAGCAAGAGCGTGCAGGCTTAGAAAAGCAGTTTAAAAACCTCAAAAACAATGCCATGCACTTAGAGGACAATTTAAAACTCCTCAGCAGAAACCCCACTCTAGCAAATGCGTCGCATTTGTTTTAGCGAGTGGGATGAATGCCTTCAATCCTTGATTTTCTATGTATCTTTTGATGGTTTGCAGTTTTGAACTTGATGATTGTGCTTGCTATCTCTATTCCCATACATCTTCAGCAGTTTTGATAGCGCAAGCGTTCTACTTGCTTGGGGTTAACCTCTCAACAGGCAAAAAATCCATCCCTCCAAAACTTTTATTCTTTCCAAAAATGCTTGCACAAGAACGGGATAAATCTTGGATTTCTCCAAACTTTATCTGAACGTGCGTAAAACTCAATCCTTGAGTGCACTAAATGTAAGTGAACGCCA
>NZ_FZMA01000021.1:0-89226 GCF_900197775.1 Helicobacter salomonis | reverse complement strand
TTAAGCACCTCTGAGGTGAGTTTATTGGGGATTTGATCCACGATGATCAAACTCTCCCCATATTTGCGCACTTCTGCTAGCATATCGGTGAAACTCTCCACCCCTAGTTTTTTATTGGGGCTATCTGTGTAATCTACCTTGCTTAGTAAGCGGTGCGCCTCCTCTATAAGGGTGATGTGTTTAAAATCCTTCCCCCTATCTTTATATTCTTGGTGTTTGATTTTCAAAGCTTCGTTGATTTGGATCAAAATAAAGCCCATGATCAACGATTTTTCGCCCCCATTTTTGATCTCTTCCAACTCCAGGATGACATTTTTTTCGAGCAAATCCACAAAATTAAGCCCGCGATCGTTATTGAGCAAGAGGGCTTTAGAGCCCACTAAAAGCCCTTGTAATCTAGCGTTGATCGAGCCGATGTAATCGTCTTTTAATCGCTTATCAAAACCCTGTTGTTCTACGATCTTGGTGGTTTTATGGTAGAGATCGCTTAGAGTGGGGAAGGCAAAGACCCCTAAATCAAAGGGGTTTGTAAAGCGCGTATTGGTGCTGGTGTTAATATCCCAGCCATAGTCTTTATAGCATTCATAGAGCGCGGCTTCTATGATTTGGGGGATGGCGGCTTCCATGTCAAAGGCGGCTTCAATATTGGCTTTAATCATCCCCACCCTGGAGGTGATGTTCTCATGGGGAAAGAACTCAAAGGGGTTGAGTTTAAAGGGGGCTAGCTTGGAGTTGCCCAAAGTAAAGACTAATAATTCCTCTTGAAACTGGCTATCCTCTAGCAAAGCGCGATACTCCGTTTTAGCCGGCTCGATCACCAAAAAGGGCATACCAGCACTCTTAAGCAAGCTTTGGCAGGTGGTGGTCTTACCCGAGCCTGTAACCCCAGCCACAAAAATATGTTTGTCTAGCCAAGATTTTTGCAAATGCACGGATTGCTCTAAGAGTTTCCCACTTTGCACCATCTGCCCTAAGTTTAAATGTGCTCCGCTAGCAATCCCCTTTTTAGTGTTTAAGCCAAATTCCACCTCTTCGCGCAAGGGTAAGCCCACCACTTCCTTTTTAGGTAAGGTAGCAATCACGCCTAGCTCACTGGTGGAGAGCCAGCTAGATTGGGTGGCTAAATCCCTTGAAAACAAGAGGCGCAAAGCCTGCGTGTGTTTGCCCTGTTGGGGGAGAGAAATTTGAGAAATTTGGAAGTTTTTTAAAGCTTCAATTTCGAGCGCATCGCTATTTTCCTCTAAAAATTGCATTTGCAAGGGGGCTTGGTTATTCTCATCTCCTGAAAAGATTGCTCTAATTGCTCCGCCTAACTTGCTTAAATTCCCCTTTTGCATAGCGGCTAAATAAATGCAGGTATGAAATAAACCTTTGCTACGCCCAAAATTGAGCCGTTTTAAAAGCACTTCATCGAGATATTTCATCCACTCACTGGCTGTCTTGTTGGTGTGATCAACGCTCAAAGTCTCGCTAGTGTTGGTGGTGGTGCTATTGCCCTTAGTTTCGCTTTTGTTGGTGGTGTTGGTGGTGGAAGTGCCCTGCGTTTTTGTCTTGGTGTGAGAACTGCCCCCATTGGCACTATCATTAGTGCTGTAATTGTTATTGCCCTCTGAATTGTTAGTTTGCGTGCCTGTCTGTTTGCTCCAACCCTCGTTTTTGGCATCTGCCTCTGACCATGAGCCATTAACCCCTTCCGCTATAGAATTTCCCTTATTTTCTGAATAATTTTCGCTAGTGCTACTCCCCTCGTTTTTTTGGATGGATTGTTTGGCCATGGGGGCTAGATCGTTGTAAAATTTAAACAACTCGGATTCTAACTGGTTTGTATAGGCCTTGCTAAAGGGCTTGGCTAAAATCAGCAGAGCAAAGACATCTCCGCTCATAATATCAATGAGGCGATCGATTCCTTGAAAATTTTCTTTGTCTTTATAAAGGCTAGGCACGCCGTCCATGCGCGCAAATCTCTTCATGTTGCGGACTTGATCTAGTAAGATATTTTTATGCTCCTTTTCTACCTTGATCACCTTAGAGCCCCTAAAATTGCCCTCAATGCTGGGTTTGAGCACCCTTGTGGCCAAGTCATCAATATCTAATTCTAGGTTACCTTGATAACTCTTATCCTTAACCATCCCTACAAAAAAAGACACCCCATTAGTATCACCTAGAATCAAATACACCAGCAATGCTCCCTCCATGCGCGCCATGCTAATCACATTTTCAAAGGCTTCCCTGCGAGGGCTGTCCTTTTCAAAGGTGAGTTCTTGGATGTGGTAAAGGTGAATATCGCGCGCTTCTAGGTGTGCGTTAGCTTCTAGGGCTAGCACTCTACCTTGATCGTAATAACCTCTAATGAGGGTTTGGTAATCTGTGGTGTTGAGATTGCTCATAGTTCTATCCTTTTGGGTCGTTTAAGATATGTTTCGTTGGTAATCCCCTCTTGAGTTGCTACGACAAATTCAAAGGCATTAGGGCTTACCAAGCGTATAAAAATAAAGGCATCGGGGTTATTTATGCCCGTTTCTAAGGTCTTTTTCTTAATGGTGGGGTCGGTCAGGCTTAGGGTATGTGTGCTCTCTTGGGCGGTGTAATAGACCTCAAAATGGCTTTCAGAGGCATCGATGAATTTTACCCACTCATCATAAGAGCGGTTTCTATCGATCACCATCTCAAATCTTTGCCTGCGCACGCGGCCTAAAGAGTATTTAAAGCGCGTGCTCTCTTGGGCATAGGTGTTAATCACCTGAATCGATCCGCCTCTGCGCGCTTTAATCAGTCCAAAGGCTACGCCTGTTTTGCCATTGGGTTTTTCTAAATCCGTGCTGGCTAGGGGCTGGTGCAAGATAAAGTTAGCAGATTCTTGAAACTCTACTTGGATACGTGCTATCTCTGCGTTAAACAACTCCTGCACAAAAGCAGATTTGCTCGCATTGCCCGCTAAGAAAATATGAAATGTGTCAATGTCGGCTGCGCTATCTCCCTTGTTTTTAAAATAAGATGCACTTGCCTCATAGAACCTCTCAAAGAACCGCTCAACCCCCTTTCTAATGCGCTCCTTAAATAGCTTTTGCACCTCCTGCACCCTAAAATCTAAGCTCACTCCCGCAATTTGTTGTCCATTACGATCAAAGAGATTTAAGCGCAATTCCCCCTCATCCTCAAATTCCCCACCCTCCCAAAGCGGGCGTAATTTTTCTACTAAGGTCTTGGTGTTGGTGCGCGCTTCTTGGGAATGATTGATCAAGGTTTCAGAACCCAAAAAGACTTGCCCCTCAGCGGCTTTTTTGAAGGGGATTTGCTTTTCAAGCAAGAGATTTTTATTGTGCTTGAAAACTTCAAAACTTGCTAACTCTAATAAATTCTCTCCGCCCAAATAGCGATCCCCCCCTGCGCCAAAGTGTTCTAAAACATAATCATAACGGCTAGAATCCGGAGTGCCTTTAAAGAGTCCAAAGTCAAAATCAGTCGTTCCGCCCCCAAAGTCAAAGACCCCATAATAAACCCGCTCATTCTCGCTAGGATCAAAACCATAGCCTTCTAATGCTATGAGTGCATAAGCAGCAGGCTCTCCTGCGCCCTCCTCTACTTTGAGTTGTGCGACCACCCCTTGAGAGTGCAGGCTATTAGGTAAAGATTTAGCAATGCCCCTCTTAAAACTCTCTAAGATCATGGTGCGCACTTCTGGCTCATAGGTAACCGGGAAGGAGAGCAGGTAATTTAAGAAAATCCCATGATGCTGGTTGTTGATATATAGTCCTAGATAATAGGCATAAAGTTCAATAGGGTTGAGATCATCTCCCCTTAAATCCAAAGCTCCCTTCACCTCAAAATGTGCTTTTTGTTTATCTAAAATTTGCAACTTTTCATGCTGGTTGCCTGCCCATGCTTTAAGCTCGCTTAAATAGGCGTTGTATTCGCTCGAAGGGCTTCCCAAAAACGTACTATAAGCGGTGTGAGAGACCTGCACCTCCTCCCATTCCGTCTTAGGCCGCCCTGCTTGGGCTTTGTAGCTTTGTAAAAAATTAGTCAAGTTGGTAAAACTAAGGATGGTAGGGTTTTCATACTGGTGTCTCTCCACCCCAGTCGCAAAATCCCCCAAACCCACCCGCATGGGGCGAATCGCGCTATTGCCCTCTTGGTAAACCACCACCGTGCTAGTTGTACCAAAGTCAATCCCCACTAAGCCCTCTTTGATGTCAGCCTTAGGGTTGCGCGCGATCAAGGGGGTTTCAAAGTGCATAAAACTAGCCTTGCCTCCCACATAGGCACTAGCGACATCCCAAAGCTCCCAAGAGCCTCTATTAGCATCGCTTAAAATTCTAGGATCGTAGGGGGTGATGTCAGCACGGATACTATCAGCCTCCAAAAAGTTACGCGCATAATCCCCTCCTCCTATATTTTCTTTAGAGACCCATTTGTCTTTTACCCAGATAAAGGCATTGAGAGGAGTAGAACTCAAGTTCTCCAAGCCTTCGATTTGGTTGCCCCCCTGCTCTAGTCTGCTTTCGGCTTCTTGGCTCTGACAGATGTAAGAAACTATCTCTTCTACTTTGCTAGTTTGCCCAACTTCCATTTGGATAATAAGCTCTCTGATCTGTTTTGTTTCTAAATACTTTTTGGGCTGCGCCTTAACACTAGCAATGCGGCAAAGCAGGCTAAAGGTCTCTTTTAGGGGCTTGTCAAAAGGCATGCTCATCAAAAACCAATGCGTGTTTTTATCCGCAAAGTTGCTACGCTGACTCTGCAAACTTCCATTTTGCATGTAAAAGGCATTTTCTATATCCAAAAAGAGAGAGAGGGTATTTTTTCTCATTTCCCCTTGAGTGTTTTGGATTGTGGGTAGTTTGGGGTAGATTTTTTTCATGTAGGTTTCACCCCGTGCAAACATGTCCTCCATCCAAGTCGTCCAAAAGGAAAAGTCTTTAGGACTCTTATCTAAAAATTGGAAACACGCCCGATGTGTAGAATATAGGGCATCTGCTGATCCAAACCAATCCATTAAAATTTGTTTCGCCTTTTCATCTTGAATATCTAGACTATCCATTACTTCCATCTTGTCAGGTCCCACAGAATGAAGCATTTTGAGCATTGTATGTGCGCCATAGATAAAAACTATGGCTTGTTCTTTGGGCAGATAGAAACCGATCTCGCCGATCTTGATCGCTTCTTCTTGTGCAACTTTTTGCTTAAACGCCTCAAAACACGCAAGAATATGAGCACTAAAGGGGTGTTGAGGATTTGAGAGGTTTTCACTATCTAAGAACTCTTTCCAACTCGCATTGATGCCCTCTTGCGCTTCTTCTTCGGGGAGATAAATCCCTTTGACTACGCTAATATCCTTGCTATGGTGTGTCGTGCGTCTTTGCCATTGTAAAAAACGCTCAATGCCTAGACCCCTCCTCAACGCACCTAAAAACACCAAGCAAAGTTCTTTAAGACTGCTCAAAATCTCGGCAAAAGGAATTTTGTCCCACACCTTTTTTACTTGCACTTGATAGCGCTTCAAGATTTTTTGCAGCTCAGCAGAGAGCTTTTTTAAATCCTCTTTATTTTTGTAAGCTAGTCTTGCTAAGAAGACAAGACCCACAACAATCCCCCCAATCAGGGCGATCCAAAAGATAATTTTCACGCCCAGCCAAATCCAAGAAAGCAGGCTTAAATACCCCGCCCATAGGCTTAGAAAACCACTTGGAGCAAAATAACGCACCAACCCCAAACCCACACCCACTAAGAGATCCAACCAAATTATCTTGATCCCTTGTTCCATGCGCCATGTTTTTGTGTTCAAACCCACAATAAACACTACAAGCGCAATGAAATCCACAAAGACCACCATGCCCAAAATTTTAAGCACAGCTCCCCAATCCACACTCCAGCTTGCAAACATAGAGACATAGAGGGGCGGAAAAAACCAGCGCAAGACTAAAGAAGTGATACCCGCTAACACGCCCAGCGTAACCAGCACGGAGAGTGTGCGCACCATTTTACGCATCACTCTTTTTGAAGCCTGTGTGGCACTATTGCCTACATAGCGCCCGAACAATATATCATTTCTTGCTTCTACCTCTGCGCGTGCGTCATAGGCAACCCCCGCCAAGCTAAATAAAACCCCTAACATCATTTCTCCTTAAACCTTGTTTTTTCTATGAAAATGCTCACAACTCCACGCGCACCACTTCGCTCAAATATTCCCCACTCCCTAGCCCCTCCTGCGTGGCGACTACAAATTCAAAGGCACTAGGACTCACAAGACGCACAAAGATAAAGCCATTTTCGCTTACAATGCCCGTTTCTAAAGCTTTTTTCTTGATCGCACTATCTTCAAGACTGAGTGTGTTGGTGCTGGCACTTGCATGGGAGGTGTAATAGACTTCAAAATGGCTCTCAGAGGCATCTAAGAATTGCACCCACTCATTATAGGGTTGGTTGCGTGCCACTAAAGTGTAAAACTTGCGTTTTTTAGAACGCCCTAAGAAGTATTTGAATTTGATATTCTCCTCTACATTGTAATCGATCACTTGAATCGACCCACCCCTGCGCGCTTTAATCAGCCCAAAAGCCACACCTGTTTTGCCATTGGGCTTTTCTAAATCCTCCCCACCTAAGGGCTGATGCACGATAAACTCGATCTCTTGAAGTCCCTCTTGCTCCATCTCTGCTTTGAGCTGAGCGATCTTCTCTTCAAAGAGTTCTGTAACAAAGGCGGATTTGCTCGCATTGCCCGCTAAGAAAATGTGAAATGAATTAATATCCCTAGCGTTATCGCCCTTAGAGCTAAAATAGGCGTTAGTGGCATGCACAAACTCCCCAAAGAAATTTTCCACCCCTCTTTTAATGCGCTCCTTAAAGAGTTCTTGCACTTCTTGGGTGCTAAAATCCAAACTCACCCCTGCAATCTGCTCTGCATGGCTATTAAAGAGATTCAACATCAAAGAATCTTCCTCTTCAAACTCTCTACCCTCCCATAGAGGTCTTAACTTTTCTACTAAACTCTTGGTGTTGATTCGCGCCTCTTGTGACTCACTTAGCAGAATCTCACTCCCGGGGAAAGGCGCGCCCTCTGCAGGTTTTTTAAAGGGAATGTGTCTTTCTAGCAACACATCTTTATTGCGCTTAAAGACTTCAAAACTTGCTAGCTCTAATAAATTTTCTCCCCCTAAATAGCGATCGCCCCCTGCGCCAAAGTGTTCTAAGATATAGTCATAACGGCTCGATTCGGGGGCTTCTTGAAAGAGTCCAAAGTCAAAATCTGTGGTCCCGCCCCCAAAGTCAAAGACCCCATAATAAACCCGCTCCTCTGCGCTAGGATCAAAACCATAGCCCTCTAAAGCCATGATCGCATAGGCTGCTGGCTCACTGGCTCCCTCTTCGACCTTAAGTTGCTCTACCACGCCCTGAGAGTGCAAACTATTGGGTAAAGATTTCGCAATACCCTTTTTAAAACTCTCTAAGATCATTTGGCGCACTTCTACCTCGTAAGTTACCGGGAAAGAGAGCAAGTAATTTAAGAAAATCCCATGGTGTTGGTTATTGATATAGAGCCCTAAATAGTAGGCATAAAGTTCAATGGGGTTGAGATCGTCTTCTTTTAAATCCAAACTGCCTTGCAAGTCAAAGTGTGCTTTTTGTTTGTCGGCTATGTGGAATTTTTGGTGTTTGTTGCCTGCCCATTGTTTGAGCTCGCTCAAGTAAGAGTTATACTCGCTAGAGGGGCTACCTAGCATGGAGCTATAAGCGGTGTGCGAGATATTGACATCGCCCCACTTTGTCTTGGGTCGCCCTTTTTGCGCCTTGTAGCTCTCTAAAAAGCGTGTGAGATCATTGAAGTTAATGATCGTAGGGTTTTCATATTGCTTGTTATCAATCTTTTGACTCAAATCTCCCAAACCTACACGCATGGGGTGAATTTGTGTGCTCTCTTCTTGGTAAACCACCACCGTGCTAGCCGTGCCAAAGTCAATCCCCACCAGTCCGTTTTTAATATCTGCTTTAGGGTTTCTAGCAATCAGCGGGTTTTCAAAGGGAACAAATAGTGCGCTCTGTTTGGCACCCATGTCCCAAAGTTCCCAAAGTCCGCGGTTGGCGTCGCTTAGGATTTTGGGGTCATATTCTTTAATGCCGGCGCGGTTTTTATCTTGTTTGGCAAGCGCACTTAAATCTAGTTTAAGCTTTTTTGAATCATCAAGGACAAAGTGCCAACCATCCTCATTCCAATCCCATCTAAATGCTTGTAGGATTTGCCAATCCGCATTTGTCTCAAGCCAATCCAACTGTTTGGGTAAAAAACTACCCTGTAACACCACCTCAAAGAGGTCTCTGAGAAATTTTGCGAGAGTCTGAGCGAGTCTTTCTTCTTGAGTTTCTTTATTCTCCTCCTTGCGTATTGTAGCCAATTCTTTCTCGAAACTTTCTTCAAGTTCTACACTTTTGCCAATGAATCCTCCAAGTGCTCTGCTAGATAGATCGCCAAAGCGAAATGAGATTTTGTTGTTAAAAAGGAGACGATATTTTTTCCTACATGCGTTGAATGCGTGTTGATATATCTCGGATGCTTTATTTTTATCAAACACATCAAACATATCTTCCCCTCCCCTGATTATCTTTGCCATGTCGTAGCCTACCATGTCGTCGAATGATTGAATGTCCTCTCCGAAATGTTTTTCTCCCCTTTCAATAGCTTGTAATCCTGCAATGCAATTTTTGAGCGTTTCGAGGCTTTCACTTAAAGCCATAGAAACCCGACCCGGCGATGCACTCAAAAAAGCATGGAGGTTTGTGTAATCCTGTTTTTGCGTATCTGTTACCTTGAAAGTGGAGGCAATGTAGAAAAAGGTGAAAAGGTCTTCATCAGACAAATCAGCGGTAATAACCGTGCCTAATGACCAAAACATCGCTTCGGCGCGATGATAATCGTTATAACCTTGTTTTTCGAATTTACCATAACTCTGAAGATAAAAGTAGCGCCCTTGTTCACTCTCGCTTTGTGCCTTCCCTTGCGGATCTATGTATTGGATTGCATTGAGCAGTTGCTTGTGTTCTTTGTCTCTAGCAATGGGGAGCCTGTTATAAATTTTTTGCACAATGTGATTCACTTTTTCTAGATTGAAAGTGCTTGATTCGATCGCGAATTCCGTGCTGTAGTAGTGATCCACACCAACAAAATAGACAAGAAGTGCCTCTACAAATCCCCTTGTGTAGCTTTTGTTGTTGCTAGTTCTTTCATTCTTACTTATGCTGTGGTATGCATCTTGCGGGTAGACAAAGCAAAATGTTTTATCCTTAGGTAAATAAAAACCCATTGTGCCAATGTTCAAGACTTCTTGGGTTGTGATCGCCTGTTTGAAGTGATCAAAACAAGAGAGTATGGGTGCTCCCCAGGCATATTTGTCTGTAAAATCAGCACCACGATCGCCCTTTTTAAATGCTTCCCAAGCTAAGCGAAAATCCTCTACCAATTGATTTTCCGATGTAAAGTAAAGCCCTTTGATTTGTGAAGTGGTATTTGTTTCCATGGTTTTTCTCCTTAAGTGTGATAAGATCTATCCGAATTGTCCTTATTTGACTTCTTGATGCAATCTGCAATAGATGCGCTCGCCATTTTTGAGTCTTTTCAGTGTTCCATGGATTCTTCTTTAAATTTTCACCACAGATTGGCGTTTGACTTCACCGGTTCTAGCGTGTTTAAAGCCGCGCAGTAGCACTTGGGTAATTTTGCCACTGGCGTTGGTGCTAGAGTGGTGGCGTTGGTGTTTGGTGGGGTCGTAAGTTTGCCCCACTTCTAGGGGGTCTAGCTGGTAGGGCGTGGCTTGCTCGTAGTAGGCAAAGAGGGCGTAAAAGATTTCTGTCAGAGTGTGCGCCCCCTCTGTGCTACTTTTAAGCGCGTTGTTAGTGTAGTCCCAAAGCATTTCGATATTTTTGCCCTGAACGCCGGCGGACAAAAAGGCAAGCGGATCGCCCTCTTTAAGGAGATTAGCTAAACCGCTTTTCATGTCTGTAGGTAAAGTTAAAAACAATTCATACGCTTTGATCTTGTGTTTTTCTAACTCTGCTTGGGCTTGCTTTAAGGCTTCTTGTGTGCGCTCTAGCTCTGCTTGTTTTTGCCTATCTGCCTCTTGCAGGTTGAGCAAGTCCTGCTCTAAAGCGGCTAGCTGGGTTTTATAGCCCTGCAATTCTTCTTGCACCCTTTGGTATTCTTGGCGCGCTCTTTGCTCCACCGCCTTTATTTGCTCTAATGTGGATTCATTAGAATTTTCAAACATCTTTTTTAACCATGCAAACATTGCCTTCTGCACCTCTTCATCTTGGAGTAAGTCTAAAAATTGGGTTTTTAGGGGGTTTTCTGACATAAATAGCCTTTCTTAGGGGGATTGGTGGGCAAATTGAGCCCGTTTAGGGGTTGATACGCCAAATTGGTGGCGTGGATAAAATTTTTAGAAAAGTTTAGTTTTGTTGGGGGGGGGGGGGTGATCATTTCTTTTGAAAAAGGGGCTCTATACATGCTCTTTTGGCACTTGGGGCAGGTGTTGCCCACTTGGGGGCTAAGTCCGCTCTGCTCAAACAACCACTCTCAAAGCGCATAATTTTAGAATACTCGCAGAACAGATGAACATACAAGGTTCAAGCACAAGAAACAACGAAACACTCCCCGATGAAACATCCACTAATAGATTGTGTCTAGTATACCTTAATTCGCTGCAATTTTCAACCTTATATCGCTGCTTGTGTTGTATACACTAAGCTCGTCATTAACTTTCTCAATTACAGGAGAAGCGATTTATTTTGTGCTGTCACCAAAAAGACCAAATTCTCTTAAAATCAAAGGGTGCAGGGTGCCTCGCAGGGTCCATTTACACCTTGAGTCTATTTGGATTTATTTGAGATTCCCCAAATCCAGAGCATCCGCCAAAGGCACACCGCTACTCACGGCGGTTGGATCTCTGAGATTTTTCGATCTTATTCTTTTCTAGGTAAAATCTGACTGAATTACCACTATGTATGGAGGAGAGGTATGTACAGCATACAGCAAGAGTTTATTGAACATTTGAAAGTTCTATTCAAAGAATACACACATTTACTCACTCCTCACTTTGAAAAAGAAATTGAATGTAGTATCAGGGTTCTACACCATCAATACCTATTTGGGGCTTGCAAAGAAGCCAAAGTTTTGCTCGATAAAAATCAGGGCAAAATTTATAAATCTTTATTTGACATAATCATGGATATTTATAGCAAAAGGCGTAGCCGGCATCAGGCATATTTTTTTATTTTACAGTGTTTTGAAAATGCTTTGCGTAGCACTATGGCTACTGTGCTTGCAAATGCTTTCAACCACGGCCAAGATGATTGGTTTTTATATCAAAACCCCGATTATTCATACCTTGTTAGTAAGGCACAAGCCCGCAGTGAGAAATTAAATAAACCCATTAATAAAGGTAAGTGCACTACATTTGATGTGTTTGATCTCTTTTCTTTGGGAGATCTAGAACATATTTTAAGACATTATTACCCTTATTTTGAGCAGATCTTTAAGGCAGAAAAAACTTATAAAGGACGATCTCTGCCCGTATTCAGAACGAAACAGCATGCGCTCAACACAATCAAGCGTATTAGAAGTGCCTGCAATGAAATTTTTCATAACAAACCTACCCGTATTAAGTTTCAAGAGGATGTGGAGGTTTTGCTTTTACGCCTTGACTACAATCTTGAGAAAGCCATTAAAGCCACGAATTGGCAGGATTTTTTACATTTAAAATTTTGAACATGTCATTTGTGTGATACAAGACATTTTTTGCCAAGTACCTAATTAACAGTGAGTGAAGTGCCCAAATGCTAAAGACATTCGGGCCTCCTAGGCTGATGTTGCCCGTAGGGAGAGTTTGGTTCTCACTCTGTGTCCCTATAGTAGGGATTTTACAGAGTTTGAGCTCCAACGCATTCCCTACAGGTCTCACACATCAATCTGCCAAGGCGTAACTTTGCACACTTCCTGCGCTAGATACGAATGTATGGAGGCATTATACCACGAATTAGTGGCATTCATCCCACCCGCTAAAGACGAGTGGGATTTCTGCCGAGGAGATTAAATTGCTTCTGCAAAATATCTCGTTCTTTTTCAAGCTTAGCTCTTTGCTCTCAAACTTTATTGAGCATCTTTTGTAAGTCGCGTTCACTCTTTACTCCCTTCTCTCGTTCAGATATCGCCTCAGTACTCGCTGTATTATTGTTCACATTGCCTTCCTGAAAACTATCACTACTAGTGCCAACAACATTATCTGATTGTGTGGCCATTGATCAATCCTTCAAACAAGATAAGATTATACAATAGCAATAGAGCCTTATATCCCCCCGCTAGGGGGGGTAAACTAACCAAACGAGCTTGCGAGTGGTTTGCACTAGCAAATGGTTAATTTACAAGCTAACCATTACTCTTCAGGTATCGTTGCGCAAGCTCACTATGGTTAGTTTGTCCTGCGGGGTTATAATCCTGCGAGCTCAATCAAGGTAGCTATGACTTCGGCTAGGGTGTCTAAAATGGATAAAATATAGTCCCAAATTTCAGAATACATTCGGTGAATGTAGCAGATAATTTGATTTTTTTATTGAAAACTTGTGTGTTTCCTTTGACATTCTAAAGAACGATTTATATAGCTAGGCGTATAATCTGAAGATTGTTGTTTTAACTAGCCACACATAGCCGTTCACCACCGACTCGTGTTGATCTAGCCAAGACCATTCAACCATCACAAATCTACCTCTCAAAAACTTACGCGCGCCTCCCTTGATATGCTATGAAGTGACCAACGCTACTAGGCGCGCAATTCGATATCGTTACTTTGTTAGCGTGCAATTAAGTACCCTTTAGGTATCGCTCACAAGCTCGCTATGCATAATTTGTCGCTCAAGTGTCGCGATGGGCTAAAGAAGAGTTTTTCCATGTGCGATGATTGTTAGTACAGATATGTTGTTATGCTTCGTACTTCTTAAACCAGTTCTTAAAGTGCTTCATGCTTTTAAAGTTAAAGGGTTCTAAAGCTTTGCGGGGTTTGTCCATGTCTTTGACTTCTACTTGGATTTGTCCATTCTCTAGTGTAGAGATATTTTTGATTTTGAGATGAGAGGGAATATTATTGGTGTTCATCATGTAGAGATGTCTACCGATGTATTCTGTTAAATCATCGTGAGAATTTAGAGCTTTAGTTTGTTCAGCAATGAAGTTTTGAAACTTTTCAAAACCCTTGCTCTCTTGTGAGTCTTGTAAGTCTATTCTTTGATAGCCCCATTGTGCTATGCGTTCTAGTAAAGCCTCTTTGTTAGGTAAGGTAGCATTTGCCTCTTTAAATACTTTGCCATCTTTGTAGTATTTGATGAAAAACTCATAGCCTTCTTGAGCGGATTGTATATTCTCAATGGTGAGAATGGTGTCAGGTTGTTCGGGTTTAGAGAAACACAGACCTAAGACCTCCATAGTCTTGTCATTTTGATTTGATTGTTTTATTTGTCTTTGAAGTTGCTTGATAGTTTTCTCATTGTGTAGATGCTGTGCAATGGTGCTTAGATCGTGTTGGGCTTGTTTTCTATCCTTGCTGGTTTTAGTGAGGGGTTGGAAGTAGAATTGGATGTGGGTGATACGATTACCCATGCCCTTGGTTTTGAATTTCTGATAGCAGAGATGTTTAAATTGGGGGAGCTTGTTGAGTTCTTGGATAGCGGGTTTGAGGATAGCACGCTCAACCACTTCAAGTAACTTGATATTTACAGGTATCCCCATCAACTCCCTAAACTCACCCCACTCTTTTTTTGGAGGCACTCCTGTGCTTTTCCATTGTTTGAGAAGACGATAAAGGGTCTTGGCATACTTGCCACTGATGTTTTGAAACTCCAAGAGTTCAAAGGAAGTGAAGTTGGCATGCAAAAAGTTAAGCAGGTAACCAAAGTAAGGCATATTCACTTGGATTTCTATGCTTTTCAGTTGAGTCTTTTGGGTGTCGTGGTAGTTAATTCTAAATCTCCTAAAAAGCATGATGCTCTCTTCAGCACGGGGGTAGAGAATCCAAAAATTAGCAGTCCTGATATTTTTCCAAAGCTTTTTGACAACACTGCCTAATTCGTTTTTGCTGATCTTGACTGCGTGTACCATTGCTTTAATTTCATCGAGCTCGAATACCAAGAGCTCATCTTCCTTGTCTTTGAGTTTATTGAATATGGCAAAGAGAAGATTTGTTTCTAGTGCGCCTAATCTACCTAGAGAGACAGAGTTAACATCGTTGTGAAAGGTGACATATTTTTCAGAGATGGCATGGGGAATTGTGGGTTGCTCTTGTGTGATGGCTTGGGTTTCTAGGGGTTCTTGCTGTTGTGGCTGTGGGGGTTGACTGATTAGTTCTTGCGTTGTTGTTAGTGCGTTAATCCTCGTGGTGTCAGGTGTATCAGTTGATTGCTGATCTGGTGGGCTCTGTATGAATGTGGCTTGAGATTGGGTTGGGGTTTGTGAGTTGTGTAGTAGGGGTTTGCGAGGTTAAAGTCATTATTTGCTTGAGACATTCCGTCTTCTCTCTATTCAAGGCATCTTTGAATGTTGCATCAACCTCTGTATCTATGAGTATTTGCAGTTGTTTGAGCCGGCGCATTAAAACTTTTCTTTGCCCGCCCATGTTCATAGTCATCCGTCTAAATAACTTTATCTAGTGTAGCAGTATAACTAAAGATTATATTTTTACTTAAACATATGGTTAGTGCGGAGTTAGTGCGGATTTTATTGGGTATTACTCTCCACGAGCCCCGTACTACACGGGCTTCCCGAGGGACCTAAAAGGTTAAAAAGACGAAGTCTTTTAAAAGGGCTAAACACCTGCATGCGCGCGCATGCGCTCGGGAATCGGGATCAGGTCAAAATCGCTCAAAAACTGGGTAGAAAACTTAACAAAAAAATTTTTTTTGGGTATTTTTTGTCATTTTTATTGTAATTTTGAGAGAAAATCGTTATAAAAATTGCATGGTGATTGTTAGGTAATCTGGGTTTGCGCTTCGTATTCATGGTGGTTGGCGAGAATAAAAAAATTTTTTAAGAATAAAATTTTTTTATTGAATTGACAGAGAATCGACTCGGAATGCAGTGCTAACGCACTGCTTACAGAAGGGATTATCTGTGGGGAAGACCCCCCACACCCCCCTAGGGCTTTTGAGAGGAGAGAGAAGTGTTGTAAAAACGCTCTACAATCGTTGTGAAGGTATGGGTAGGCTTTTTCGGCATGGGTTGAGAGTGTTGGAGCGATTGTAGGGCATTCTAAAGGGATTGGTAAGAGTGTTTTGAGACGGAGGAAGAAAAAGGTGTACTTTTGGAGTGTCAGATGGAAGTATACTGAACTTTGATGGTAAGGTTTACAAGGATTTTTCTAGTGATGACATCAATGGACTTGCGCACAAGAACTTCTGGAGGGCTTTTAGAGAGCTGTGAGGACAAGATTACAGTTTATAGGCGAAAATGACTCTAAAACGCATTCTAAGCGCATTTGGGGGTTGGGGGTAGTCTAGGTATGGTTTTTAGATAAGTTGCGCTGTAAGAGGCTTGTATGGGGCTGAAAACGCTATGTGTTTTCTTGAGTGGCGTGTCTCTTTCATTGTGTGGACTTTTTCTTGCTCTTGGACTTGGGATGTTCTTGGTGGGTTTGGATGAGCTCTAAAGGCTTTTTGCCATTTAGCTATAGGGGAATATATCAAGTCGGGAATAGTAAAGACTTAGTATAGTTTGGGTGTGGTTACTAATAAATTGTGCCTAGCACAAAATAGCTTAAAACCCACCTACTTTAGGGCTTTTGAGCCCTTTTCAAGCCAACATGCCCTCATTTCGTTCAAACACCGCTTTTACCTGCTTGTTGAGTTTTATCGATGTATAATCTTGTATAATCTTAGAATATTGCCTAATTACGGGGTTTAAAACCCTAAAGTGGGTGTTTTTACGCTAAAATGAAATATGGAAATAAAAAGTCAAGCGGGTTTGAAAATCTGAAAGATCTAAAAAAGCGGGGTGTGATTGTGCGCCGTCTGTGGACCTTGGAAAGTGGGCACCTTAGTGTTCACAAACGCATCACGGGTATAATTTTGAGCTACGCATCCACACAGGATCAGACTACCGCTTGTATGTAATCAAACGGGGCAAGACGGCAAGACGTTGGTAATTTTGTTTTGCAGAGGCGACAAAGTACGCAGGTTTTGGGTATGTTCAGCTTTTAGGACACCTAATAGCAACATACCCAGCAACAAACCCCATCTTAAAACATTTTGACACATCGTTTCTCCCTAGTGTGGTTTCTGCCATTTTTCTAACGCTAAAACCGCCTCCTTGTTCTCAAATTCTACCGCCTTTTTCAAATACTCTAACCCTTGTTGCTCGTCTTTAGTTGTGCCTAAGCCCTCTAAGTAGGCTTGGGCGAGGGCATAAAGAGTTTTGCCTAGAGTCTTGGTATCTATGTTAGATTGCTGGGCGCGCTGATAGTCAAAGTCGCTAGGCTTTAGAAGTTTAGGATCGCACACTTTATACCTCGAATCGATTGTAAAGTTCAACGCCCATCGCCATCCATGTTCGAAGTAGGTTCCCATGCTTGTGCTTGTGGACATGCACCCTTTGGCAAAACAAGACATTTTGATACATCTTAAACCCAGAGATTAGGAGAATCGCTCGATATGAAATTATCCATAAGAGAGAGTGTTTTCAACGCGTGGGTGCTGGTTAGATATGCTAGCTGGAAGTTCGCATGAAAGACGTGGTTGGCTAGTTCGTTGAAAATTTGGTGCGTGTAATTATAATCATTGGGCTTGTCATAGTCCCATTCACCACTCCATACAGGCATGTTGTGAAAATAGCTCAGTGCATATCTAAGCTGCCAAAAACGCGTGGGTCCCAGGGCGTAAAAATAACCTGCCCTATCTTTATTTTGTTTGATGCCCTGCCCTTCAAAGAGTAGATCACCCAAGAATATCGGGGCTTGGATGCTGTGTAGAGCATTGCCTTGTTGGTAGAGACCATAGGCTTTTTTGTAATCCTGCTTCTTTTTAGCCTCCTTGGCTAGTTCAAGTGAATATAGAAGCCCTATTTTAGGGGGTTGTTCGATTTTGGAGGAGGAGCTTAGAGAGAGTTTTTTGACTGAATAAAATTTTATTAAAATTCTATTAAATGCCTGATAATTCGATAACTAAATTTTATTTAAAATTTATTAATTTTCAATTATTTTTCATTTTAATTTTATTAAATCTTATTAAAACAACAATTTTTGGGTTATGCACCTAGTTGCATGATCACTTTATAGCAAGGTCTATGAAGCATATTCAATAATCGTTCTAAAATGCTCTAAAATCGTTTTAATGGGCGGGGTGCTAATGGTGAACTCTTTTTTGCAAAGTTGCGATTTATGACCCCTTTACGGGGCTAAAAACGCTATGCTTAATCTTGTGTAAATAATTTTTCCAAACTCAGCAAGGATTTTAATGGATAAGAGACAAGACATCAAACAAGCTTTGCATGCCGCCAATATTTTTTTGTTTGCCTTGATCGTGTTTTACATCGTTCTTACTCGCGATTCACACGCATGGGGATGGGAAGCTGATATAATTTTCTTTGTAGCATGCCTTGAAATGGGTGCTGTTATTTTAGCGTTATACCCTAACAGACACATCTCTTTAGGACTCATTGCTTTAGGATTTGTGCTATGTTGTGCTCCATTTATCCCTCCCCCAAAACACGGAACAATCGTACTTAGCGTAGGAGCTCTCATCTTTTGGGCATATGTTGGTAATAAAAAATGGTGGCTTTTCCCCATCCCGCCTTTAATCGCTATTATTCTTATCTTGTTTGAGTCGCATGATGCCTTGTTTAAGTGGAAGGCGTTCGTGTTAATGTTAAAAGTCACGCTGAGCTGCTATAGCATTGTACTTCTTTGCACGCTTTGCGTTTATCCCATTAGAAACGCGCATTGGTTTTTGCGCTGTTTAGTGGCTATAGTTGTTTTCTGGCTTCTCAATGCTCAAGTTGGATCGCTCATGGTGTCTCTCCTTTTTGGTAGATAAGTTGCACGCTACAAGGCAACGACTCCGAATTGCGCGCCTAGTGGCATGGATTGCTTTGTAGCACATCGAAGGAGGCGCGCGTAAGCTTTTGAGAAGTGAATTTATGGTGGTTGAATGGTCTGGGTTAGATCAACACGAGTCGTAGTTAGACAGCTAGGTGTAACTAAGTGAAGTGAAGGATTTTTATCAGCGATTAGCTTTTTATTTCACTCTCCAACTCTTCGATGCGTTCTTGCATTTTCAAAAGCTCTAGGGTTTACTCTGTGCGTTGCTCTTCGGGCAACACCCCCGCGCTCTCTTTCAAGCGTGAGACACCTTTGATAACTTCGAGTTTAAGTAGCAAAAGCTCTTGCTCTTTTGGCGTCATTGATTAGTCCTTTGTGTTTAATCGCTTCTAAGTATGGTTTTTGTCTAAGTCGCGCTCTATGAGGCTTCCAGGGGGCTAAAAATGCTATGTTTGATTTTGAGTGGCTCATGGATTCTCCAAATTGTCGTTTTTATTGTGCTTTTGTCTTGCTTTTGATGGGTTGATGGGGGGGTTAGAACGATTGGAGTGGTTCATGGATTGGTGGGGTGGTTTGGAGGGAAGCAGCAAAGAAATATTCCCGTAAATAGCAACTTTAGGGTATACTCACAAGAGAAGAGGTGATTGTATGTCAGTAGGTTATCAGAGAAAAGACAAACAGGGTATGGAGGATTATCGGGTGTACAACGAGAAGCGACTGTCTGAGATTTTGAGCATCACCCAGGCGCAGCTCTTGGAAGTGCGAGCAGAGCGCAGGCAGATTACAAAAAAGCTCCAGAACCTTCACAGAAAAAGAAGTCAGATTAAATCTATGCTTATTGCAAGAAGAGATCACATGCCTAACCAAGCAACACAGCTGGCCTTGATGAGTGTCGATGATCCTGACGAAACATATATGAGAACCAGCTCATTTGCTGAATTTGCAGAGAGAGCCGAAAAAGAAGATTAACTCTTTCGTGCTCGAGATTGTTGCTAAGAAGTCTTTTCAAAAAGATTATACAAGACACTTCAAAAGTAAGAATATTACGAGAGGTGTGCTTGATGTCATTGTTTCGAAACTTCAACAACAGCTTCCACTTGAAGCAAAATACAAAGACCATGCCTTAAAAGGGCAATGGAAAGATTTTAGGGAGTGCCATGTCAAGCCAGATTTGCTGCTGATCTACCAAGTGTAAGGCGATATGCTTGTTCTGTTGAGACTGGGTACGCATAGTGAGCTGTTTGGATAGATTGCTGAAGAAAAACGACCTATTTGAATGCTGTGTTAGGAGATGCACTGAGGCGTAGGGGTTTTTGCAATTTAGATATTACCATCTGCGCCATAAGGCATCTTTTTTGTGCTCTAATGTCCCTCATAGAGTTGGGGCATCGACTCTTGGAGTAGGAGTCGTAAGGTCCGCTTGTGGGCGGACTTTGATGATGCCAGAATTCCCTAGCTTTAGCTATGGGGGATATGTCAAAATTTAGCTATAAGGAGGTAAAACGCCTCTTCCGCTTCTTAATCCTCATAGCCAAAGAGTTTTTGATTGTTGTTTACTTTTTGGATTGCTGGGGTATAGGGCGTATGTTTTGATTAAAGAGGCCATTCAAGATTTCGCTGACTAGGTTTGGTTAGGATGTTAGCGGGTGGTGTAAAGGCACAACTTGATTGTGCCAAAAAGGATTTGCAGAGGGCCACAGAGGCGTTTAACGATCTAGAAGAGCGTAAAGTCTTTTGGAAGTGGTTGGCAAAAGGATGTGTGGATTTTGAGGCACACAAGGCCAAGAGCCTAAGGTGCATGGCAGACCTAGAGCAGGAGGATACAGCAGAGGTTGTGATCGCTTTTTTTTGGTAAAACCAATGCGGGCAAATCCATCCTCATTGAAACCTTACGCCTTTTTTCAAAGAAGAGGGAAAGGTCCAACAGCAAGCGTTATTTAAAAAATACAGGCACGTTTTAAGACACCCAGTCCAAATTATACTAGTACCTAACACTAAGAAGTAAGCCTTATTTAAATAGATAGGCGTATTCAGATTTTGGGTTAATGAATTGTTTGAGATCGCTAAACTTGATTGGAAGATAATTGAGACTTCCTCCTATGCTAACGCTTATTTCATATGTATGCCATGCAAATGAAACATAACCGGGCGTGATGTAAAATTCTGGTTCATCTGTTAAGGGAAATGCCGATGGGGATATCAAATCGCTATAATCTGGGTCGTTTGTGAGTCTCTTACTAAGGAAGTCTAGTAACTGCGTTTTCTTTGTTTTATCAAATACATCATCAAAATCACTAGGAATTGGATTCCCAGTTTTTAGATTGTATCCCACCATTGTAACATTTTCAACGCCTTTACTTCCATTGCTAGTGAAGTGCTTGACATGCAACAATAGTGTGCGATCATCTAGTAAGTCGACAACAACATATTCATCATTATATTCATGATTTGGAGATTCGTCTTGATCAGGTGCATAGTCTGCATACTCTTCTTTTAGCTCGGATAATATTTTGCTTTTTAGTTCATTTTCGCTCTTAGCTCCTAAAGATATGGCATTATTTAGCTTTGTATAAACTTCATTTGAGAGATTGTTATTGCATCTTGGGATGAATATTTTTAGCATTGAATAATCATATGAGTTAATGTCTGTGCCTGCACTGAATTCATTTGACACAAGAGAAATTTCACTAATTTTTGCGCTCGCATCTTGTTTGAATTTAAATTTTACTCCATTAAGCGTACCCTCTAAAGTTAGCAAGCCCTTTTCAAAGCCAAATTTAGCAGTGTCTAAGTCTAAAGGTCCATAATCTTTATCCACGCCTACGACAAAAAAGGCAGGGTTGTCGTACATACTTGTAGTTGCAAGGTCTAGGTATGCCTTAGTTTTTTCTCCATAGAATTCGCCATCTAGTAAATAGAACTTCTTGTCTTTAATTAAGGCAATTAGCTCTTTATAACTCATTTTTTTGGGTGCAATATTTGTTTTGGAGCATTCTGTGGCATATTGAGCAGTATTTTTAGTTTGGCTCGTATTTTTAGCTACATCTTGAGTCGTATTTTGAGCACAAGATGCGAGCAAAAGAGCTAGAGTACAAGCTAAAAGTGATCTTTTCATGTTATTTCCTTGTTTTGTTTAAGTTTTTGCATGTTAGCAAAAATACTAGCGTGCTAAAAAGGTTTCATGCCTTACGCACCCTTGTGAGCTCCGCTCTTATCATCAACACTAGATAAAACTTCTACACTTATAACGGGGTCGGGCTCATCACACACCACAACAACACGTCTAACCAAACCGCTCTGTTCGGGCGTGGCGGGTTGGGGTGTTGTATGGTTTTAAGCAGCAAAAAATAATACTAAATCTATCAAAATACAAATAATAGACTAAAATTATCCATAAAACAAACCAAAATACCTAAGATATTAGATTTTTAAGTTTAACTGAATAAAAATCTAATATAACGATTGTTTAGTCTTGCAAAAGCGTTAAAAGAGTTAAATATGCTTACCTCCGCTCCCTTTTTGGGGTTGGGGGCGGATGTTTTTCTAGCCACTCAAGGGCATTTCTGGCATTGTTGATGCAACGCATTGAGTTATCCTAAAAATCGTTTAAGAGCTCTTGGGCTAATTGCGGGTCTTTTGTGCCTATCTCTTTGATGTGGGCTAAAAACTCGCTATCTAAGTCCGTTTGCCCGCTTTGTTGGTCTGTACCCGTTGAGGTGTTGGCTTGTACCTTTGGCTGTGGGGGCTGTGCTGTGGGGGTGTCCTTAATGGCTTGAATATCACCCTCAAGTTTTTGTATTCTGTTTAGTAATTTTCAAAAACTAAAAGACCTTCCACTTCCAACTTGGCTTTTTCTAAGAGTTGTTTAGCCTCTTGGCGGTGCTTTAGGCTCTTTTGCACATAATGGGCGATCTGTTCTTGAATGGGAGCAGGGATTTGGGGGAGCAACACGCTTTGTAAAGCACTCTTAGAGATGGCACATAGGATTGTCCCGCTAGAGAATTTGGCTAGGTAGATTTGAAACAGCGGGGATTTAAAGAGGGTTAAAAGGGTTTCAGGGTTAAAGCGGGGTGAACGGAGCACAAAAAAACCCGTAGACACCACGCAGGGGCTTAAATGGGGTGGGACAAGGGCACAACGACTTAAGCTCCCCTCTACGCTAGAGAGCAAGACATCGCCACTTTGAGCTAATCGTTTTGCCCGTGTGGGGAGGTGTGCGCCTAGCGCCTCTGTGTGGGTTGTAATATTGCCATAATTGCCAATGTGGGCGAGTTCGACATAGCGATAAGGGGTCGTGGGGTGTGGTTCAAAGGGGGCATCGCAAATTTCAAAGTCTTCAAGGGTGCAAACCCCACCTTTGTAGTTTTTAATCAAATCCTCTATTTGGGTGTATCTGTGTTGGTAAAACTCCGCATCGAGTCTGCTTGTGCTTAAAAAGCTCTCTTTGAGGGTTTTGATGCTGTGTTCTTTGAGTGGGGCTGAGGGCAGCGTGCCTAATTCTTGCTCTAATAGCTCTTGTGCCTCTTTATAAAGACTCTTGCTCTGTTCTAGGGCGTGGTGGGCGGTTTCTATCATTTGGTGTATTTTAGAATTTAGGCGCAGGACGACATCGGGTATAGGCATCTCATTAAAGGCAAATTCATAAAATCTAGGGTGTTCTGTTCCATACTGACTATGAGCTAGTATAGTTTGCACATAACGACTTAATGCAAAAACCATAAGTGTATTTGATGAAAGTTCTTGAGTGCGTGGGCGATAGACTAGATATTCTGTTGAAAAAAATTGCCTTAGTTGTTTGGGTTGGACTACAGCCATTTCTTGCAGGTATGACCTAAGGCGCGAAATAACAAAATCGCCCGCTTGTGCCTCTTGTTTGTTGCTCCCAAATTTTGGAGCGTTTAGCACCTCTCCCTCATCCAAAAAGTTCCCCAAAGAGTGAGTTAAATCATAGACATACACGGCTTCGTTAATCTGTGAAGTGTTGGATTTCACAAGGTCAAAATAATCCAAAACCTTTTTATTAGATTTTAAAGCGTGTAAAGCTTGTTGCCTCTTGGTGCTGTTAAATTCTGCACCGAGAATAAAATGTTTTTTAACTTCGCTTAACTTTAAAACGCTGACCTCTAAGTGGGGGTATCTTTGGGCTAGGGACATGGACTTCCTTAATTCTTGTTTTTTAACGCAATTTTCACCAATTTTAGTATAAAATAAGCTCGCTCAACTACCGGTGGTAGAAAGAGATGGCTCGCAGTGCCTCAATCTGCACCCATTAAAACCACGCACAACTTTTAAGCTTTGGGTCGTTGTAATAGCTTTCATAGCGGTCTTTGTAAGCCTTTTTGTTGTCGTTTTTGTCTATATAAAAACCTGTTACAATAAAAGTCGCTTCTGTCTTGTGCGATTTTTGCAAAATCACCACAAAATCAAAATCATAGAGCCATAGATATAGCCTTGTCTTCTTGTCTTGGTAGTAGAACCATTTGACATGGGGTTTTTCATAGTCCAAGATGATTTGCCTGATCCACCCAATCCTACAAGCCCTTTTTGGGTCAAACACCCTCTTATGTTCTTTGTTTCCCCTTGTGATCAAGTGCCAAAAGATTTGTTCTTTTTGGTTGGGGCAACCGGAGGGTTGCAGGGGGTCGATGTAAAGGCTGTTGGCAAGATAAAGGGGTGTGTCTAGGAAATCTTGCTTAAATTGTTGGTAGGCTAACTCTACCATCTCCTCCTCACCAGAGCATGTGCTAAAATCTAAAAGCGGGAACATTAGGCATTTTGTTTGAGCGTGATTTTAAATACATTGAACTTACTCTCCCAAGGGGGTGTGCCCTCTTCAAGCCTAAAACCCGCCCATTCCTCGATTTTTTGGACAACATGGTTTTTAATAGCACTTTGGTGGGGGATGTCATCGCGGGCTTTGTAGGCGATTGCCCCTATGAGTAGGTCGGTAAGTTGGATAATTTGGGATTGGTGGGATTTGGCGGTGAAACATTGGGCTTGGATAGTGTTCTTGTAGTGGTTGTGCAACACCTTTTCTAACTCCCGCATCCGCACCGCACATTTAGAATCTTTGTAGTCTAAGTAAATTTTGATGGCGGTTTGGGGTTCTATGAGATTTCTCAACACATAGTAAAACATTTTGTAGTAGAAAATGTCTGGGTTGCTTTGGTTGTAGCGATCGTGGGCGAGTTTTCGTTTATCGGGGATTAAAGTAGCTTGGAAGCGTAGATGGACGCTAGAAAAGAAAAGCTCTAGCAAAGCATCATAAAACCCTCTTTGGTTTTGGATGAGTTTTGTCCATTTGAGCTCTTTTTGGTGGTTGAATTGGCGTTTTAAGTCTTTGATCGCTTGGTTGATGGAGGCTAATTCGCTTGAAGGCAGGCTGATTGCCCCTAGCACCATCACCTTGGAGCCTAAAGAAGGAGTATAGTCTAGGTGATTGCTTTCATCGCAAAAAATTTTATATTCTTGCATCACTCTCTCCAAAAACTCAAGCCCTCACTTTTGGCAAACTCGATAAATGCCTCAGCAATGCCATCTTGTGTTAATCCCTCGTGGTTAAATAGGTCGTGCTTGACAATCAAATGTCCATGTTGGTCTAAAAGCGGGCGACTCTCTAAGATTGTACTTTGTATGGTGGCTTGGCGTTGTTGCGCGGGTTTGAGTTTTTGATACCCTTCTTGGCTGATTTTGCGTCCCTCAAATTCGATGAAGTTAGCCGCCTCTAGGCTGGTATATTGAGTGTCAAAGTCTTTTAGGCTGTATTCTTGTGTGGTGGTTTGCCCCTCTGTGGTGCGTTCAATTTTGATGCTCTCTTGTTTGACATAGATTTTATCTCCGGAGTTGTTCTTGCTGGGCTCTCGCATGGTGGCAAAAAAGATGTTGTAAAGGTTTTCTGCCCGGTTTGGCTTTGCCTTTAACCTTAAAAGTGTTTTTTTGGCATTGCTGGCATTCTTCAAAGCGTCCTAGATAGTTTTAGGGGTGTTTTCATTCATTGAATTGCTCCTTGTATTAGGGTGTTTAAAAGGCGTTGGTATTCCGTGATGGAAGTCTTGTAATGGAGTCTGGAGAGCGGGGTTTGTAAAGAGAGTTCTTTAAGGCTCAGTCCCTTACGCATGGAGTTTTCTAAAATCTTGGAGCGTTTGAAGAAGAAAAAGTTTAAATCGTTGAAGTTAGATTGCAAGGTAAAACTGACTTGTTCTTTTTCCTTTAGACTTTGGTAGTCGGTAATAAGCACCACCAAAGCATTTTAAAGTTTGCGACTCTTGGATAGCTTCAATAGTTTTTAAAAGGGCGTTGCAAAGAGGCGTGCGGGGGATGATTGCTTGAATGTTGTATTTTGACTTAAATTAACACTTAAAACCACCCATAGAGGACTCACGAGTAAAGCATTTTGATTAAGCAGATCATTGAAACCCTCCCCTTAAGCGTTTCTGTAACGCCAAACAGATTGCGTTGTCAGACTTAAAAGTCTGGAGTTTATCCTTAAGGTCTAAATACACACAAGGGCTCTCATCAATGGAGATTAAACGCACGAGGTGTAATTGCTCTTGAATGTCCTTAGCGTTGTAAGTTTGAGATTGAAAGAGTTGTAGGCAAATTTGCTGAGATTTGGGGCTAAGATATTTGGGGCTTAGGCACATGGTTGGGTGGTCTTTGAGAGTGTCTTTTGAAATGTTGGGCTCATCATTTCTTAAGCGGTCGTAAAAAGGGGCGTTGCGATTTAAGGGGAACACCCGTGCTGCGTGGAAATCAAAGAGGTGTTCGGGGTCTATGCATGTGGCTTTTCTATATCTGAAGTCCCATAATGTCGCTCTTTCGCCTATCCAGTCCGGAGAGATTCCTCTTGTTGTTTGATTAGGGTTTTGACCCTTGGAGGACGCCTATGACTTGGCTCATCTTCGCAGACGTCGCTTTTGTTCTTTATTTTCGTGCTCCAACGCTTTAAAGCACATGTATCCCGAACACCCCTTGACAATCAAACAATTGGGGGTTGAGGGCAAGGGGAGTCAGTAAATCTGCCATGAGGGGCGCGAAGTATTTTTCACTCTCATAATGGGGCACTTCGATCAAGCTAATGCCCATGCTTTTGGCCGCCATGCCATCATGATGCTTGATATCTCCCGTGATTAGACACAGATTTTCAGGCACACTTGTGAGCTCTTGCAAATACCCACATCCCGCCCCGCATACGATCGCAATTGTGCTAATAGTAGGGCTAGCGGATACATAGCGCACATAGGGTAACTTAAGTCTGTCTTGCACACCTTTAGCGAGTGTTTCTAAGAGTGTGGGGGCAATTGCACCCACTAAAGCCATCCCATCAGTACACAAATTTTCAAAGCCTAATATCTTGGCAAAATAGGCATTGAGGTGGGTTTTATCAAAATTGGTATGCCATGCCAGCAAGGCGCAGGATTTCTGAATCAAAATTTGGGCGACATTATAGGGGTAAACACTGGAGTTAAAAGTCTTAAAGGGCCTGAAAAAGAGGGGGTGGTGGGTGAGAATCACGCTGTGATCTGGAGCTTGCTGGGCGAGTTGCATAGTGGCTTCTAGGCTGATGATGAGGTGTTTGTATTGCATATTTAAACTGCCTAAATTCAAGCCACAATGATCCCAAGACTCTTGCAAGCTCAAAGGGGAGAGTGCCTCCAAAAAGGCGTGTAAGTCTTTTAAACTTGGCATGGCAGTAGGGGGGTGCTAAAATCCCCACTTAGGCGCGCATCGCGCTGGGTTTCTTGGGCTTTGTAAAGCAGAGCGCAAGCCTTAGCTAGGGCGCGGATTTTTAAGATGAATTCTTGGCGTTTGGCTACACTCAGGGCTTTACGCGCATCTAAAACATTGAAAAAATGCGTGCTAAGCACCACAAAATCGTAAGCAACTAAACTCAAGCCCCGATCCAAACAGCGTTGCGCCTCTGCTTGGTTTTGATGAAAAGCTTCGAGCAAAAAATCCAAATCGGCGTGCTCAAAGTGATAATGGCTAAACTGGTATTCACTCTCCAAATGCACTTCTTTATAGTAAGTGGGTTGGTTGTCTTTATAGCTCCACACGATGTCTAGGATATTGTCCACCTTTTGGATATAGGTCGCTAAGCGTTCCACACCATAGGTGATCTCAATGGGAGTGGGGTGGCAGGGCAAACCTCCTACCTGCTGGAAGTAAGTAAACTGGGTGATCTCCATGCCATCTAACCATACCTCCCAGCCCAAGCCCCACGCCCCCAAAGTGGGTGACTCCCAATTATCCTCTACAAAGCGCACATCATGTTGGCTAAAATCAATGCTCAATGCCTGCAGACTGCGCAAATAGAGTTCTTGGACATTCAAGGGGCTAGGCTTTAAGATCACCTGGAATTGGTAATAACTACCTAAGCGATTAGGGTTTTGTCCATAACGCCCGTCTGTGGGTCGCCTAGAAGGGGCAACATAGGCAACATTCCAAGGTTTGCTATCCAAACTTCTTAGCAAAGTAGCGGGGTGAAAAGTACCCGCCCCTGCTGGTAGATCGTAGGGCTGTAATAAAAGGCAACCCTGTTCTTGCCAGAAATTCTGCAAAGTTAAAAGAATTTGTGAAAAAGTCATCTCAAAAGCCTTTCTTTAGCGTTTTAACAGCGCGTCCATGCTTGCTAGGGGATTTTTGCCTTCTAAGAGGGCCTGTAATTCTGTAGCGATGGGGGTATAGATCTGCTCTCTTTGGGCAATTTGGATGATGGCCTGCGTGGTTTTCACCCCTTCGGCAACTTCTCCTAATGTGTCTAAAATCTCTTCTAAGGGTTGGTGTTTGGCTAGCCCTAAGCCTACGCGATAGTTGCGTGAAAGCATGGAATTTGCACTTAAGAAGAGATCCCCCGCCCCGCTGAGTCCCAAAAATGTTTGGGCTTTTCCCCCAAAATGCGTCCCAAAGCGGCACATTTCTACTAAACCACGCGAGAGCAAAGAGGCTTTAGCACTTTGCCCTAACTCTAGCCCATCGCACACTCCGGCTGCAATAGCAATCACATTTTTGTACGCGCCTGCGATCTCCCCTCCGGTAATGTCTTCCTGGGCATAGGTGCGTATAAAACTGGGAAAAGCCTTGGCATAGGTTTGAGCCAAGTCGGGATTGCTAGAATGCAGAGCTAGTGCACAGGGCAAACTCGCGCTCACATCGTGTGCAAAACTAGGCCCTGCTAGATAGCATAAATTTTTTGAGGGGATGAATTCCTGGGCAATCTGGCTAACAAACTTACCTCCCACTTCAATCCCCTTGCATGCCATTAAGACTCGCATATCGGAGGGTAAATGTGCCTGTTTAAACCATGCACGCAGATGCTGCACACTAATGGCTACCACGCACAAGGAGGCCTCTAGGCCTTCCTCCAGACTACATTGGCTGATGAGGTGATGGCCTTTGAGCACCAAACTCTTATTCAGGGGTAAGAGCGCAGTGCTTAAATCTTGACGAGAAACGATTTGCACGGATGTAGTGTGCCCAAAGGCAAAGCTGAGTGCACGCCCCCAAGCCCCCCCCCCAAAAACCACGATACCCATCCTCGAGTCCTTTTTAAATGAGTGATTGTAGCACACTGCGCTTTAAAGCGCAGTAGCATAGATTTTAAGTAGAATATGTCTTGCAGGAAAAATCCGAGTAATCTATGTCGCTTATAAGGCTGAATTGGCAAGACTAAGTTTTTTAACTCGTTTAAACGCTTTTTAGACATAATACGCCCAAAGGATAACCCAATGACAACTTTGGAGCAAAATGTTCCCTATGTCGCCCATCCACTCGCTCTCTACGCCCAACTGGAACAGCCTCACACTCTCTTGTTAGAGAGTGCACACACGCAGAGCAAGGCGCATACTAAGTCAATTATCTTAACTCGTGCGTGCGTGCAGCTACTCTGTCAGGGCGATTGTGTGTATTTGCGCGCACTAACTCCCAATGGTAAAGCGTTAGTACAAAGGCTTAGTGCCGTGCTAAAAACCCCCTTCAAAGACTCCATCCTCCAGTTACACTATCCTCAAACTAATACCCTGCAAGACGAATTTTCTAAGCTCTTTACATCCAGCCCCCTAGATGCTCTGCGCTCTGTGTGGCAATGCGCGCGCCCTCACTCTAGCCACCCTTTAGCTCTTTTTTGTGCTGGGCTTTTCTCTTTTGAAATGGTGCACTACTTTGAAAATTTGCCCTCTTTACCCACCCTAGAAAACAGCGCGCCAGACTATCTCTTTTATGTAGCAGAAACTCTCATTGTCATCGATCACAAAGCACACACCACCCAAATTTTAGGTGCGTGTTTTAATCGGGATTATCAAGAAAATTTGCAAGCAAACATGCGCGCTTTGACCCAAGTAGCTCAAGCAACCCAAGATGACTTTACTCCTCATAAACACCCCCATACGGGCGCACTGAGCACGGATTGCCCCGATATAGAATTTGAACAACGGGTTTTGCGCCTACAAGCAGAATTACAAGCGGGCGAGATTTTTCAGGCGGTGATCTCTAGGGGGTTTAGCTTGGAGTGTCCCGACCCCTTGAGTGCCTACCACCACCTCAAAATGCGCAATCCTAGTCCTTACATGTTCTACATGCGCGCGCAAGATTTTACGCTTTTTGGGGCTAGTCCTGAGAGTGCTTTAAAGTACGACGCGCCCACACGCACCGCCCAAATCTGCCCCATTGCGGGCACACGCCCGCGCGGTTTTGATACCCATGGGCACATCGATCCAGATTTGGATAATCGCATCGAGCTAGAACTCTTGAGCGATGCCAAAGAGCGTGCCGAACATCTCATGTTGGTGGACTTAGCCCGCAACGATCTAGCGCGGATTTGTGCAACGCGTTTTGTGAACAAACTCTTGCGTGTAGAGAAATACTCTCATGTGATGCATTTGACTTCAGCGGTGCAAGGTGTGCTTAAAGCCAACCTAGATGCCCTGCATGCCTTTAGAAGTTTTATGAACGCGGGTACACTCAGCGGCGCTCCCAAAGTGTCCGCACTCAAACTCATCGCGCAATTAGAAAACAAGCGGCGCGGGTCTTATGGGGGTTCTTTGGGTTATTTGTGTGGAGATGGCTCCATGGATAGTTGTATTGTGATTCGTTCTGCCTTTGTGCGCGCCCATAAGGCATTTGTGCAAAGCGGGGCGGGCGTTGTTCTGGAGAGCGACCCAAAGGCAGAGAGTGCAGAAACTAAGGCAAAGGCGCAAAGCGTGCTAGAAGCCATTAGAAAGACTTATCGATGACGATTTTTTTCTTAGATAATTTCGACTCCTTTACCTACAATTTGGTTTACGAATTGGAACGCTTGGGCTATGATCTCAAGGTGTATCGCAATGATACGCCCGAGCAAGAGATTTTAAACTTGATGTGCGCTTGCACGAGTGGCGCACTTTTGTGCATTTCGCCCGGTCCGGGTAACCCCGAACAATCGGGGCGACTCTTACCCTTAATTGCTTGTGTGCGCTCAAAATTCCCTATTTTGGGGATTTGTTTGGGCTTGCAAGCCTTGGCACAGAGTTATGGGGCGCGTATTGAAAGATGCCCTGAAATTGTGCATGGCAAAAGCACGCACATTAACTTAGAACCCTTTGGAGCATTTGAGGGTCTAGGTCGTAGCTTAGAGGTGGCGCGTTACCATTCTTTGATGGCGACACAATTACCCGATGAGCTACAAGTGATCGCCCATTATCAAAATATCGTGATGGGTATCTACCACCCGCAGGACAAAATCCTTGCCTACCAGTTCCACCCCGAGAGTATCATGACTCCCAAAGGTGCTCAACTTTTAAAACAGAGTGTAGAATTCTTAGAAAACGCGCTAAAACCTAAGCCTTAGGCGCGATCATGTTAGCAGGATTGACGAATTTGTCAAAATCTTCAGGGCTCACTAATCCTAGCTCTTGGGCGGATTCTTTGAGGCTAATGTGTTTTTTATGGGCGTTTTTGGCTACTTTCGCGGCGTTTTCATAGCCGATATGAGGATTGAGCGCGGTTACTAACATTAAAGAGTGGTGCAAATAGTGATCAATTTTTTCTTTATTGGGCGTGATTCCCACCGCGCAATGGGCGTTAAAACTCTCCATGCCATCGGCAAGCAACTCCAAGCTTTGCAAGAAATTATAGATGATCACGGGTTTAAAGACATTGAGCTCAAAATTGCCCTGAGAGGCCGCAAAGCCAATGGCTGCGTCATTACCCATCACCTGCACGGCGACCATGGTCAAAGCCTCGCACTGAGTAGGATTGACTTTGCCCGGCATTATGGAGCTCCCCGGTTCATTCTCAGGGATATTGATCTCGCCTAAACCACAGCGCGGACCACTGGCTAGCCATCGAATGTCATTAGCAATCTTCATCAAATTAGCCGCCAAACCCTTAAGCGCGCCATGCGCAAAAGTGAGACCGTCATGGCTGGTGAGCGCGTGGAATTTATTAGGCGCGCTTTTGAAGGTCTGTCCGGTGAGCTGGCTAAGTTCGGCGGCGACTTTTTCAGAGAGTTGGGGATGCGCGTTTAGCCCTGTGCCCACCGCCGTGCCCCCGATGGCTAGCTCACTTAGATATTCCAAACTCTGTAAAATCTGCGCTTTAGAATGCTCGAGCATACTCACATACCCGCTAAATTCCTGCCCTAGAGTTAAGGGCGTGGCATCTTGTAAATGGGTGCGCCCGATTTTAATAATGTCTTTAAATTCTTGGCTTTTGGCTTGCAAAGTGGCGTGCAGTTTGTCTAGCGCGGGCAAAAGGGTTTTATGCAATTCTAGCACGCTCACAATGTGCATAGCTGTGGGGAAAGTGTCATTAGAGCTTTGGGACATATTTACATGGTCATTGGGGTGGATGAGCTTTTTTTCTCTAAAATTCCCACCCAAAATCTCGGTGGCGCGATTGGCAATGACTTCATTCACATTCATATTCGTCTGTGTCCCGCTCCCAGTTTGCCAAATGGCTAGGGGGAACATGTCAGCTAATTTGCCCGCGATCACCTCATCACAGGCTTGCACGATGGCTTGGGATTTTTGCGTATCCAATTTACCTAGTTGTGCATTCACCACCGCAACAGAGCGCTTCAACTTAGCAAAAGCCCTAATGAGCGCGGGGGGCATTTTTTCTGTGCCAATTTTAAAGTTTTCAAAACTTCGTTGGGTTTGCGCGCCCCAATACTTGCTATCTTCTACCTTGACTTCCCCCATAGTGTCGTGTTCGGTGCGATAAGACATGTCGTTCCTTTGGTTATAAGATGAAAAATTCTAACACGCCAAACTTTAATTTCCACAAATGATCCACAGAAACACACTACTATAACGCCATCTTATTTTGTAAGGAGTTTAGATGAAAAAATGGCATGTGTTGGCGTTAGCGTGCGCCTTGAGTTTGGGGAGTTTACAAGCATGGGATTTAAAGATCAAGGCTAAAGAGGTGGACACCCTTTTAAAATCCGATCAAAAGCCCGTGAGTGGTGATAACCATTTTACTTTAAGTCCCACTCTTAAGGGCAAACCCCTCAAAGGCGCGCATGTCAAGGTGAAATTTAGCATGCCTGAAATGCCCGGTATGCCCGCCATGCACGAAAACGCCCAAGTAAAAGAAAAAAATGGGATTTATGATGTCAAGGTCAATCTACCTATGGGGGGTACTTGGCAAATTAGAGTAGACATTAAAACTAAAGAGGGCAAACTCTACAAAGGCAAGGGCAGTATCGATCTATGAGGCTAAGGGCTTTGATCTGGGGGGTGTTGTTTATGTTGGGGGGGCTAAAGGCGTGGCACTCAGAAACTAGCCTAGAGTCTGTGAGTGTGAGCGCGCCCCTGCCAAACAAACGCCTAGACTTGCCCAGCATTTACAACAAATTTTTGCACAAGAACGCTAAAATCGCCAGTCTGCAAGCCCAAATTGAGAGCCTGCGCGCCCAAGCTAAAGCCAGCGCGCGCTGGGATAATCCGATTTTGTATGTGGGCTATAACAACGCCGATGTGTTCAATTTCTTTATCCTCGATTCTAGCTTCATGCAAAGTATTAGTGTTGGTTTGAGCCAAAAATTTGATGTGAATGCTAAGAGGCACACCCAAGCCCAAGTGCTAGATTTAGAACGCCAAAAAAAGCTTTTTGAACTGCAAAAACTCAAGCAAGATATCGCTATTGGCGTGCTCACCAACGCGATCCAGGTCTATAAGAACACCCAAAAACTAGCCCTATTAAAAGAAGCCTTAAATAACCTAGAGAACCTACTCTACAACGCCCAACATGCGAGCAACCCGGATTTAATCGCTATTGCCAAAATTGAAGTGCTTAAATCCCAGCTAGAGATCAAACAAAACGATTTACAAGACGCACTAGAAGACAATAAGATCAATATCAGCGAACTCACTTTTAGCCAAAGCGATCTACTCTCTCTAGCACCCCAGAGCATGGCTTTAAACAACACGCAAGAATTGCAAAATATTATGGCAAGCAATTACGACATCAAAATCGCCCGCTTGCAAGACGCTCAAGCGCGCAAAAACATCACTTTAGCCAAAAAGAGTTTCTTAGAAGACATCAATGTTACAGCAAACTATCTCTTTAGGAAGCGCATTTTTGACATGTTTACTATCGGGGTAGCTATTCCCCTACCCATTTATGGCAAACAGAGTAACACCCTGCAACAGCGCAAACAAGAGCACTTAGTCGCGCTGAATAATATTGACAACACTATTAACCAAGTGCGCCACCGCGCTAAGAAGTTGTTTAAAAAAATGGCGCAACTTCAAAAAAATCTCTCCAGCATTGAGACCATTTTAAAGGCAAGCGGGCGCATTGTGCATATCTATGAAAAGAATTTGATCTCTGCTAGCGGGGATTACAACACCTATTACAACGCCTTTAATGATGAGATTAATATCAAGCTCTCTAAGATCGACACCCTAAGTGAGCTCAATACGACCTATTTGGCTTTAGAAAATTTAAAAGGACTTCCATGAGAGTTATTGGATTATGTGTAGCTCTACTTGGCATGTTATGGGGGGCACAGGACACTATTAAAGTTACCCTTAAAGAGATCGCCCCCTTTAGACAATATTATGCTAGTCTGCAGGCGGACGAACAAAAGAGTTACACCTACACTCTACGCTTTGATGGCTATATTGAAAAACTCTATGCCAATCAAACTTATAAGCCCATCAAGGCAGGGCAGAAACTCTTTAGTGTGTATGCGCCCGCACTCATAGGGGTGCAAAGCGAATTGCTCTCAGCCATGCATTTTAACCGACAGGTCGAAGAGATTAAAGAAAAATTACGCTTACTGGGGGTGGGAGAGGGAGAAATCGCCAATATTATCAAAGATAAAAAAATCCACAACCGCATTCCCATGCGCTCCCAGTTTAATGGGATGATCTTTGCTAAGAATATCCAAGAGGGTGGCTTTGTCAAAAGTGGGGCAACTCTCTATGAAATTATAGATTTGAGCGCGCTCTATGTGATTGCTCAAGTCAATCAAGAGGATTTAGACTTCGTGCGCCATATGGACAGCGCACGCGCACACATAGAGGGCATCAAGGGGGATTTTAGCCTACAACTAGATAATATCAACCCACTCATCAACCCACAAACCAAAATGTTACAGGTGCGTTTTGTGCTGGCTAATCCGCACAATCTCTTTTTTCCTAACATGTTTGCTAAGGTAACTTTGTATCAAAAATCCCAAAAAGGCCTAGTCTTGCCCAAAGAGGCGGTGCTGGTCAAAAACGATAAAACCATCGTCTTTAAAAAAGAGGATGAGGAATTTGAACTCACAGAGGTCAAGGTCAAGCGCAATAGCGATGGGAGTTACACCATCTTAGAGGGGCTCTCTCAAGGCGATGAGGTGGCTAAAAACGCGCTCTTTATCTTAGATGCCGATGCGATCAATAATGGGGATGAGTGATGATCAATACGATCATTTCATGGAGTTTAAAAAATAAGCTCATTGTCATCTTAGCGGTGTTGTTGCTCTTTTTGCTCTCTTTATGGGCGATCAAGAACACCCGTCTAGACGCTCTGCCTGATCTCTCGCCCACGCAGGTAGTCGTGCAGGTGAGCTACCCCAACCAAAGCCCCCAAGTGGTGCAGGAACAGGCAGTTTATCCTTTGGTGTCTAATTTTATGGGGATTGCTGATATTGAAACCGTGCGTGGGATTTCCAGCTATGAAACGGGCTTGATCTATATCATCTTTAAAGACAAGGTAGATTTATACTTTGCGCGTGATCGCGTGTCTGAGCAGATGGCGCGTGTGCGCCTGCCTTCTGAGGTCAAGGTAGAGATGGGCAGCGATGCCACTTCCATTGGCTGGGCGTATCAATACGCACTTAGAAGTAAAACTAAGAATCTAGCTGAGTTGAAAACCTTACAGGATTTCTATTTTCGCTACGCCTTGTTGGGGGTGGATGGGGTGAGTGAGGTCGCCAGCATTGGGGGTTTTGAGAAAAACTACGAGGTTACGCTAAATAATGACGCGTTGATCAAATACGATCTAAGTGTCGCCGATGTGGTGCAAGCCATTAAAAAATCTAACGCGGACATGGGCGGGGGGGTGATCTTAGAAAATGGCTTTGAGAAGATCATCCATGCGCAAGGCTACACTAAGAGCTTGAAAGATTTGGGCGAGATTGTGCTTAAAACCCCCAATCTCACCCCCATCAAGCTCAAAGACATCGCTACACTCAACTTAACCCCCAAACCGCGCCGCTCGGTGGCAAATCTCAATGGCACAGATGAAGTGGTGGGCGGGGTGGTGATGGTGCGCTACCATGCCGACACTTATAGCATTTTAGGGCGCATTAAAGAGAAGATCGCCACTTTGCAAGAGAGTAACCCTGATGTGCAGATCGTGCCCGTCTATGATCGCAGCGAACTCATTGAAAAGGGCGTGGCTAATCTCATCCACACGCTCATAGAAGAGAGTGTCATTGTCTTAGTCATCATCGCGCTCTTCTTGTTGCACCTACGAAGCGCGCTAGTGGTGATCATCACTCTGCCCTTATGCGTGTGCTTGAGCTTTTTGCTGATGCACTTTTTCAATATCGAGGCGAGCATTATGAGTTTGGGCGGGATTGCTATTGCCATTGGGGCGATGGTGGATGCGGCAATCGTGATGGTAGAAAACGCGCACAAGTATTTGCAACACACCAATATGCAAGATGAAAACGCGCGCCAAAGCGCGATCATCAAGGGCGTGCAACAAGTCGGACCGGCAATCTTCTTTGCCCTGATGATTATCGTGGTGTCTTTCTTGCCCATTTTTAACCTCACCGGACAAGAAGAGAGGCTTTTTTCCCCTCTAGCCTACACAAAAACCTTTGCGATGTTGATTGGGGCACTGCTTTCTATTAGCATTGTGCCTATTTTGATGATCTTTTTAATCAAGGGCAAAATCCGCGAGGAGTCTAAAAATCCCATCAATGCGTTTTTTATTGCTGTCTATGGGGCTTGTTTGTCCTTTGTGTTGCGCTTTAGATTTTTCTTTTTAGCCCTAAGCGTGCTAGGTTTAGGGGGGCTTTACTTTGCCTATAAAAAGCTCAACTGGGAGTTTATCCCGGCTATCAATGAGGGCGTGGTGATGTACATGCCCGTAACCACGAATGCGGTAGGCATTGACACGGCTAAAACATATTTAGAAAAAACTAACGCCATTATCAAAAGCCTAGATGAGGTCAAACAGGTCTTTGGCAAAGCCGGGCGGGCAAATACCAGCACCGATCCGGCCGCACTCTCCATGCTAGAAACCTATATTGAGCTCAAGCCTAAGTCAGAGTGGAAGGAGCAAATCACCTACAAACAACTTAGAGAAAAGCTTGAGCACGCCCTGCAGGTGAAAGGCTTAGTCAATTCTTGGACCTACCCCATTCGCGGGCGCATTGACATGCTCTTAACCGGGATTCGCACCCCCTTAGGCATTAAACTCTATGGCAAAGACCCCGCCCTCTTGCAAAACCTAGCCATTAGCATGGAGCAACAACTCAAAAATCTCCCCGAGTCGCTCTCTGTCTTTGCAGAGAAGTCTAATAATGGCTACTATCTCAATGTGGATTTGCGCCCTGAAAAGCTCGCTGAATATAATATCACTAAGCAGAATGTGCTAGATATGGTGAATTTTGGCATGGGAGGTTCTGCCATTAGCACCCTTTTAGACGGGGTGGAGAGTTACCCTATTTCTGTGCGCTTGAAAGATGTAGAGCGTAACAATATTGAGAGTTTAGAAAATCTTTACATCAAAACCCCCTATAGCTTTGTGCCTTTGCGCACCTTCGCACATATCTATTATGAAAACGCCCCGGCGGTGCTCAAAAGTGAAAAGGGGCTAGGGGTGCATTTTATTTACATTGTGCCTAAAAATGGGGTGAGTTCAGAGACCTACCGCCAAGCCGCGCTCAAAGCCCTAGAAAACTTTAAACTCCCTAGCGGGTATTATTACGAGTTTTCAGGGGAGAGCCAGTATTTAGATGAAGCCTTTGCGACCCTGCGCTACATCGTGCCCTTGAGTATCTTTGTGATCTTTATTCTCATCGTCTTTGCGCTCAAGAATACTACTAATTCCTTACTCTGCTTTCTCACCCTCCCCTTTGCCTTTTTGGGGGGGTTGGTGTTCATGCAGATCATGGGGCTTAATTTGAGTATCGCCGCGTTGGTGGGCTTTTTAGCCCTCTTGGGTGTCGCCTCTGAAACCGCGATTGTGATGATCATCTATTTGGAGGACGCTTACCAACACTTTTTAAAGCAGGGCGATCACACCCGCGCTAGACTCAAAGAAGCGATCATGCACGGGGCGGTGCAACGCGTGCGCCCCAAATTGATGACATTTTTTAGTATCTTGGTTTCTCTCATCCCTATCATGTATTCGCACGGGGTAGGCTCAGAGATCATGCACGCCATTGCCGCCCCCATGCTAGGGGGGATGATCACTAGCGTGGTGCTCACTCTCTTTATCATCCCCAGCGCGTATTTTGTGATTAAAAGTGCCTCATTAAAATCTCACACTAGCACAAAGGTTATGGAAGCTTAACGAAGATTTGTTGTTTTGTTTAGAGTATGGTGTGCTGGAGGAGTGGATTCTCCACCATTGCTTGAGAATATGCACGGTGCGGGCTATTTTGGAGGGAAATGATATGAATACTGAAAGTGTCCGTGTGCATCCTTACATGAGGTTGCGAGTGTAACATACTGGATTGTTAAACAGGGGGGAATATTACAAAGCGCGATCTTTACCCGTGCGCTTTGTAGCTATCTACACGATTTTACCCAACTCATTAAAAAAAATAGGTTTTAAATCCAAAGCGTAGAATTGTCAAACCGGCTTGTGGGTTAAAATAGAGATAAATTTTTGAAAGTGGAAGGGAGTAGAGTATGTTAAGGGCTTTTACGCGTATTTGTGTGTCTTTAGCCTCGCGCTGGCTGCCCGATTCCTTTGTTTTAGTAGCCCTTTTAACTTTTGTAGTGTTTGTTGCAGTGTGGGTTGCTACAGGACAATCTATCCTGCAGATTGTACAAAATTGGGGCAATGGAGCATGGAAGCTGCTCGCCTTTTCTATGCAAATGGCCTTAGTGCTTATTTTAGGGCAAGTGCTAGCACAGGCAAAAGCGATCTCTTGGGGCTTGCAAAAATTAGCCCAAATTCCTAAAAGTCCTTTTAGTGCTATTGTTTTGGTGAGCGTGTTAGGAATGTTGGCAAGTTTGATCAACTGGGGGTTTGGATTAGTTGTTTCAGCCATTTTTGCCAAAGAGATCGCCAAGAAGGTGCGGGGCATAGATTACCGCCTCTTAATGGCGAGTGCCTATTCAGGCTTTGTGGTGTGGCATGGTGGACTTTCTGGATCGATTCCCTTAACTCTGGCTAGCGGTGGAGAAGCCTTGAGCAAGAGTACAGCGGGTATTTTGCAAGCAAGCATCCCCACTACTTCTACGATTTTTGCCCCCTTTAATCTGATGATTGTGGGGATTATTTTTTGTGGCGTGCCTTTTTTGTTGGCTTCCATCCACCCCAAAGCTCAAGACATTATAGAAGTTAACCCTAAACTTTTAGAAAATGCACACCCTGATCCCATCAAAAGCCCCTCCACCTTAGCCAGCCATTTAGAGCAAAGCAAACTTTTAAGCATTTTGCTTGCTCTATTGGGTTTTGCCTATATTGTGGCGCATTTTGTGCGGGGGGGAGGCTTGAGTTTAAATATTCTCAATATGATCTTTCTTTTTGCTGGACTCTTGCTACATAAAACCCCCATCGCTTATATTCGTGCTATCAATGAGGCAACCAAAAATGCCGCAGGGATTTTGATTCAATTTCCCTTTTACGCGGGGATTATGGGAATGATGGTGGGGAGTGCTGGAAATGGGGTGAGTTTGGCTGGCTTGCTCTCTGAGTTTTTTATCAATATCGCCACACCACACACCTTTGCCTTATTCACCTTTTGGAGCGCAGGATTGATCAATGTTTTTGTGCCTTCAGGGGGCGGGCAATGGGCAGTACAAGCTCCCATTATGATTCCTGCAGGTTTAGAATTGGGGGTCAAACCAGCCATTACAGCTATGGCTATTGCTTGGGGCGATGCTTGGACAAACATGATCCAACCCTTTTGGGCATTGCCAGCTTTGGCCATCGCTGGTTTAGGGGCTAAGGATATCATGGGTTATTGTGTGATCACACTGATTTTTACCGGATTTGTGATTGGAATGGGCTTTTTATTGTTAGTCTAGCACTCCAAATTTTGATATTTTTGTGGAACACTAGGGGGAATTTTTATAAGGAGTGTCGATGATACGGATCGAAAAAATTTCTAAAGCTCTGTCTAAACATTGGGTTGGAGATGGCCTTCATGTTAGCTCTATGTTCAGCTATTTTGAACCTCGATTGGAGCAACCCAGAGGCGTGGGTGCACATTCATATTGAGGGTTTCAAACTATTACCATCGTCTATCAAGGAGAAGTCGCACATCGCGATTCGTATGGAGGCGGGGGGGGTGATTAAAGCGAAAGATGTGCAGTGGATGAGCGCAGGAGCAGGCATTCCACATGAAGAATTTCATTCCAAAGAGTTTAGTCAAACCGAGGGTTCTCAAATTGTACAACTTTGGGTCAACTTCCCTAAAGTCCATAAAAACCCCACCAAATTACCAAGCCATCAGTGCAAAAGACATTCCCAGCGTGTCTATTGTAGAAAAATACGGTCATTTAAGGGTGATTGCTGGAGATTATCAAGGAGCTAAAGGCCCTGCGCACACCTTCAGCCCCATCAGTCTTTGGGACACCACTTTTTCTTCTGAAGCCATCTTTGATGCTAGCCTCCCAAAAGGCCATCATTGATCATTGCTTGTCTTAGAGGGACAATTGCGCCTCAATGATCAAGACATCATGCAAGAAGAATTAGCAAGTTTCCAAAAAGAGGGGTAAGCCTGCGTATCCAAGCTCTAAAGTCAGTGAATTTATGTTGGTGCCTGTTAGGGCACTTTAGCTAAAAAACCTTTTCTTTAGGGAGGGTGTTCAATCCTCTCAAACTTTCCGCATATAGTTTAGCAAATAAGCCTTGTTGAGCCAGCAGAGTGTCAAAGTCGCCCTGTTGCACCACGCGTCCCTCCTCTAAGACGAGGATTTCATGGGCATTTTTGGCACTGATGATATGGTGGGTGATGAGAATTGCCATTTTGTCCTCCAGCATGGCAAAGATGAAATCTAAAAAGTCTTTTTGGGCGATGGGGTCGATCGCGCTAGAGGGTTCATCTAAGATAATGCAAGGGCTTAGTTTTAAAAAGGCTCTTAGAGTGGCTAGGCTTTGTTTCTGCCCACCTGAAAAATCCTGCCCATTGTATTGGACACCAAAGATATCTTTCCCGAATTTTGCCAAGAGTTTTTTGGTGGGTTCTAAGAGGGCCAGAGCGCGCTCTTGGTATGCTAGCTGGGCTGGGCTAGGCTGGGTTTGCATGAACAGGTTATGTTCGAGGCTATAGCCCGCATAGAAGGAAAAATCTTGGAAAATAGCACTCAGTTGTCGGCGGTAACTCTTGAGGTCTAAATCTTTGAGAGAATATTGATGATTAATGATAATCTCTCCCGAGCCGGGCGTATAAAAACCCATCAATAATTTAATGAGTGTGCTTTTACCACTCGCGTTCTTACCCACGATCGCGTAGATTTTGTGCGCGCTAAAGGTGCAGTTGAGATTATGTAAGACTTGTTTATGTTGATAAGCAAAGCACACATCTTTAAAGCGGATATGCGTGATCGTCCCCTCTAAGACTTGCTTATTTCCCGCCTGATTTTGCGCATCTAAGAGTCTAAAATAGTTTTCAAAATAGGCGTTGAGGATAAAAAACCACCTTCCAAAGAAAGCTAAATCGTCTAATTGTTGATTAGCCATGTTAAAGGCTTGGATATATCCAGCAACTGCCCCCACCCCCACACTCTGAACTAACAAGACAACAATCATCAAAAATAACAAACTTGCATTGAATAGAGCCACTAGGATATTCAAAAACAAACTACGGATTAATTGCTGTTGGTTGATGTGTGTAAAAGATTTGAGGTACTCGACCTTTTTAAATGTGAAATCTGCCTTAAAAGCGGAGATGAAATTAAACAAAAGATTATCTTTATTTTTAGTACTATCTAGGCCATGCTGTAAGTAATTTTGTAAGGCTTCTTTTTGATCTTGTAAGGCATCTAGCTCTTTGCTGTGTTTCTTAGCGATGTGATTAGAAAACAAGAGGCTAGGGATACTTGCTACGAGCATCACAAAGGGTAGGTAGATACTAATCGAGCCAATCACCACAAATAAGGACAACAAACCAACAACGCGTTGTAAATTAAAAAATAAGTTATTAACATAGTTAAGCGGTCGGACATGCAAGCCATTTTTAAGGGTGTTGATTTGCACACTGCGCTCTTTATCCTCTAAGAAACTCAGATCATCGGTCGTCTCTAATTTATCAGCTAGCTTGCTCAAGATATGCATGGAAAACTCTTCAGCAATCAGGGTTTGCAAATGGGCTAAGACTTGAGAGATCACATGGGATCCAAATAAAACCAAAGCTCCCAGGGATAAAATTGTGAGCAGGGGTTTGTATTCTAGGTTGTGGTGTTGTAGCATGAAGGCGATGAGATTAATCAGCTTAATGGTGATTGCCACACTTAAGGAGGGAAATACGCCAAGCAGTAAAACCAAACCCAACGCATAGAAAATGCGTCTTGGAGCACTCCGATAGAGCATTAGAAAAGTGCGCAAAGGGGTTGAGTGATCTATCCTATACATTGCTCGCGATTTTAGCCGAATTTTGAAACTTATGCGGCATGCCTACTTGCTGAGGATAACTGGGATTGCTTAAGTGACTCTGTCCACCGAAAGCGCAAATACGCTACGATGGTGGGCATCATAGCATACATGCTAAACAATCCCTAAAGTCGTGGGCTTAACGCGCAGGTAGTTCATGAAGATAAAAAAACACGGCAAAAAGATGGTGGTCCCGACTGGACTTGAACCAGCGACCCCTACCATGTCAAGGTAGTGCTCTACCACTGAGCTACGCGACCACAATTTACTAGGAGTTGCTAAAAACCACCATTATACCTAATTGTGTTGGTCTTTTGCCTTAAGGCTTTTGTTCTTGCTTAACTTTTGTCTGAGTGCATCCAGCAAGAGTAAGCCCACGCCTATATCAATGAGCACATCGGCTAAATTAAACACCGCAAAATCAAATTTATAATGCCAATAGACATAATCGATCACATGCCCATGCACGAAGCGATCCAGCAGGTTAGAACTCCCACCTCCCAAAATCAACCCAAAAGCAAGATAAGTTTGGATCAAAAGGTCGCGTTGGGATAAAATCATAACTGCCATCCCTACAATTAAAAGGGTTTGCAAATACTTGAGCCAAGGTCCTAAAAACTCCAGCATAGAAAAAGCCACACCCTTATTATAAGCAAGCACGATAGAGATCACCGGTCCCTCTGCTCTAAATCCTTGTAAAATCCATTGCTTGATGGCTTGATCGCACAGTATAGCTAATAACCCCACCCCTACAAGCCAGAACAACGCGCGCTTAAAAGGCATAACACTCAAAACAGTTGCTCTTGTAAAAAGGCTTTGAGCTCCTTAGCTTTATTTTCTAACAGAGTGCGCTCCTTGCCCTCTAAGAGAATGCGTAAGAGATTTTCTGTGCCCGAGTAGCGAATTAGATGGCGGATATGCGCCTTTTCTAAAGCCTGCAATTTCTGCTCAAACCCGGGCAATTTATCTAAGGGCTTTTTCTCTTTCACACGCACATTTTCGAGTACTTGAGGGTAGAGATTAAAAGGGTTGAGAACCTTGCTACTGGGCTGTTTGCTCTCTACCACCATGGCGGCTACCTGCAGTGCGCCCATAATCCCATCTCCGGTTTTAGAATAATCCCCAAAGATGAGATGCCCGCTCTGCTCTGCTCCAAAACTCAAGCTATGTTGTTGCATTGCTGCGCTCACGCATTTATCCCCCACATCGCAAAACACCACCCCGATATGATGCTGCTTGAGATATTCTTCTAAAGAGAGATTGCTCATCGTGGTGGCTACAATGCTAGCGTTGCTTAACGCATTGCGCTTGTGGTTGTAAAGGGCGAGTGCGCCAATGAGTTTATCCCCGGGCACCACTACGCCGGTATTATCCACCACCACTAGCCGATCGGCATCTCCATCTAAGGCAATACCCAAATCCGCGCGGTAGCGTTTGACTTCTTGGCTCAGCTCTAAAGGATAGAGCGCGCCACATTGCGCGTTGATATTGCTCCCATTGGGCTCATCATTGATCACAATCACATCTGCACCCAACTCACTAAAGACCACAGGAGCGACCTTGTAGCCCGCCCCATTAGCCGTGTCAATCACCACGCGCATGCCCTGCAAATTGAGATGTTTAGGGAAGGAATTTTTCAAATGCACGATGTAGCGCCCAATCACATCATCAATGCGTTTAGCACTCCCAATATCTAGTCCAGACTGGCAACTCTGCTCCACGCGCTTACTATCAGCAAAGATTTTTTCAATCTGTAATTCACTCTCCCTTTGGAGCTTGTAGCCAAAGCGATCGAAAAACTTGATCCCATTGTCCTCAAAAGGGTTATGACTCGCACTAATCATCACCCCCGCATCACAGCGCATGTTCTCGGTTAAAAAGGCAATGGCGGGTGTTGGCATAGGACCAATTTGAATCACATCATAGCCTACAGAAGTGAGCGCGCTCACTAAGGCGTTTTCAATCATGTAACCGCTACGGCGCGTGTCCTTGCCCACTAAGATTTTATTGCTGATGGCTTGTTTACGAAAATAGAGCCCCGCGGCGATGCCCAGTTGCATCACAAACATAGGCGTGATCTCTACGCCCGCCCTGCCCCTGACCCCATCCGTGCCAAAAATCATGCGCGCCCCAAATTTAGTTGTCTTTAATTAAGATAAAGCTACAATTCTAACATACTATTTTTGATAAAAGGATTAAGTGCATGGCCAACCACAAATCGGCAGAAAAACGCATCCGCCAAACCCTCAAGCGCACCGAGCGCAACCGCTTTTATAAAACCCGTTTGAAAAACATTGTGAAGGCGGTGCGCGAAGCGGTGGCGCATAATGACCTCCCTAAAGCCCAAGAAACCCTTAAAGTAGCGAATAAAGAATTGCATAAATTCGTGAGTAAGGGTGTTTTAAAGAAGAACACCGCGTCTAGGAAGGTGTCGCGCTTGAACGCGAGTGTGAAGAAGATCGCTCTAGCCAACGCTTAAATCGTGCTATCTGCTAAACTAAAAGAGGTCGTGGCGCGTTATGACGCGCTCTCCCTCTCTCTCACCCAACCTGAAGTCTTAAACGATGTCAAGCGCCTAACTGAGCTCAGCAAAGAACAAGCTAACTTAGAAGAGCTTGCCACACAAGCAAAAGAGTATTTAGGTGTGCTTGATTCGATCCAAGAAAACAAAGCCTTATTAGAGGACAAGGAGCTAGGCGAATTAGCCAAAGAAGAGCTCAAACTCTTAGAGGAGCAGAGCAAAGTCCTAGAGGAGCGCATTAAAATTTTGCTCATCCCCAAAGACCCTAATGACAACAAAAATATCTATTTGGAATTGCGTGCGGGCACGGGAGGCGACGAGGCAGGTATCTTTGTGGGCGATCTCTTTAAAGCCTACTGCCGTTACGCAGATTTAAAACGCTGGAAAGTAGAAATTGTGAGCTCCAGCGAGAATAGCGTGGGGGGCTATAAGGAGATGATCGCTTTGATCAAAGGGCAGGGGGTGTATTCGCGCCTCAAATTTGAGGCAGGCACGCACCGCGTGCAACGCGTGCCAGAGACCGAATCGCAAGGGCGTATCCACACCTCAGCCATCACCGTGGCAATCATGCCTGAAGCCGATGATGTGGAGATTAACATTAACCCCAATGATTTACGCATTGAGGTTTTTAGGGCGGGCGGACATGGCGGGCAGTGCGTGAATACCACCGACTCCGCTGTGCGTATCACGCATGTGCCCAGCGGAATCAGTGTTTCTATGCAGGATGAAAAATCCCAACATAAAAACAAGGACAAGGCTTTAAAGATTTTAAAAGCCCGTTTGTATGAAAAGCAAATAGAAGAACAACAACAAGCCCACTCAGAGGAGCGTAAAATGCAGGTGGGCAGTGGGGATCGTAGTGAGCGCATCCGCACCTATAACTATCCGCAAAACCGCTTGAGTGATCACCGCATTAATCTAACCCTCTATAGCCTAGAGGAGATCATGCTCTCGGGCAATTTAGACCCCGTGATCGAACCCTTGATCGCACATGCCCAAGCAGTGGTGAGCGCACAGCCTTCGAACCTATAAAAAGCCCCGCGAAGGGATAACATCATATCATGGGGTTTATCGTGGACAGTAAGCGAAGTGAAACCCTGCTGTCGTGCGCATTCTCTCTTTTTGAAACTTTAAAAAATGAGGGTCTACCAGAGAGCTCCTCGCTCTTTTCCTATAATGGTGATCGCAGGCTGATTAAGTATCTCAACGACCTCTGATCTCATTTACTTTCCATTCAAACTGTTTTTTAATACTCTCTTAGCAATGCGAGTTGCTAAATTCATACGATAGGAGTTTTTATGGGTAGCATTGGAAGTATGGGTAAACCCATTGAGGGTTTTTTAGTTGCGGCGGTTCAGTTTCCTGTCCCCGTTGTCAATAGTCGGGCTGATATTGATAGGAACATTGAAAGCATTATTAGGACCTTGCATGCCACAAAAGCGGGTTATCCTGGTGTAGAGCTCATTATTTTCCCTGAATACAGCACGCAAGGACTGAATACCGCTAAATGGTTAAGCGAGGAGTTCTTGCTCGATGTGCCTGGCAAAGAAACCGAGATGTATGCCAAAGCGTGTAAAGAAGCAGGTGTGTTTGGCGTGTTTTCTGTCATGGAAAGAAATCCTGATCCTAACAAAAATCCTTACAATACCGCTATTATCATCAATCCACAGGGAGAAATTGTCCTAAAATATCGTAAACTCTTCCCATGGAACCCCATCGAACCTTGGTATCCTGGCGATCTAGGCATGCCTGTGTGTGATGGACCTGGAGGCTCTAAATTGGCTGTGTGTATCTGCCATGATGGCATGATTCCAGAGCTAGCTAGAGAAGCAGCATACAAGGGATGCAATGTTTACATTCGCATTTCAGGTTATAGTACTCAAGTTAATGATCAATGGATTCTTACTAACCGTTCAAATGCATGGCATAACCTGATGTATACCGTGAGCGTGAATTTAGCTGGCTATGACAATGTCTTTTACTATTTTGGAGAAGGGCAGATTTGTAATTTCGATGGGACCACTCTCGTGCAAGGACATCGCAATCCTTGGGAAATCGTCACAGGTGAGATTTACCCCAAAATGGCCGATAATGCGCGCTTGAGCTGGGGCTTGGAAAACAATATTTACAACTTGGGTCACCGCGGTTATGTTGCTAAACCTGGGGGAGAATCTGATGCGGGCTTGACCTATATTAAAGACTTGGCCGCTGGTAAATACAAATTGCCATGGGAAGATCACATGAAAATCAAAGATGGATCGATCTATGGTTATCCTACCACTGGCGGGCGTTTTGGGAAGTAACTTGTAGGGCGGTTCTGAGCGCCGCTGGTAGCTCTGTTGCTAGTGGTTGTCGCTCTGACGAAATGGGGGCGTTGGAGCCCCATGCAAAATCCGCAAAAAAACTTAGGTCTCCTGACGGCTATGAGTAGGGCTAGTGTCGTTATAGGGGTTTTTCGCTGATCGATCGGCTCCTCGGCCTACTTTGTGTGTCTGACCTCAAGTAGTTTGTGGCAGTAGGGCAGTATCTGGCGAGCGCACTAAACGGGCAAACTCTTGAAAGATATAGAGTCCATCTTCAGGTCCAGGGCTAGCCTCAGGATGGTGTTGCACAGAGAGAATAGGGTGATCGCGATAGGCCAGCCCCTCGATCGTGCCATCAAAGAGATTGATGTGGGTAATAGTAGCCACGCGCTCAATGTCCTCAGGCACACAATAATTGTGGTTCTGCGCGCTAATCTCTATGCGTCCCGTGGCGCGGTGAAGCACGGGGTGATTGCTCCCATGGTGACCAAATTTGAGTTTATAAGTGGAATAACCATAAGCCAGGCTCAGGAGTTGATGTCCCAAACAAATCCCACACAAAGGAATGCGCGCCTCAATGAGGGCCTGGATTTCCTTAATCTCATTTTTGAGTTTGAGCGGGTCGCCCGGCCCATTGGAGAGTAGAACCCCCCCAATTTCCCCTCGCTTATAGGCTTCAATGAGGGTGTGTGCCCGACTCTCATGCCTATAGAGGCGCACCCCTAAACCCACTGCGCCTAAGTGATTTAAAATACTTTGCTTGACCCCAAAATCTAACACCCCGATAGTGTGTTGTGCGTGTGCTAGGGGGCGGTATGCTAGAGTGTTGAAGTCATAAGAGCCGTGTGTGGGAGGGGTGGCCTTATTGGAAACCATGGGAATTACATTCATTTCGCGTAGAGGAGGAGTATTGCGCAAAATTTTGGCAAGTGCATCTTTTTCCATGAAAGTGGTAGAAATTACCACCTGCATTGCACCCTCATCGCGCAACATCCCTACCAGTGCGCGTGTGTCCACGCCGCAGATCCCTAGTACGCCCTGTCTTTGTAGCCACGCTCCTAAACCCTCTCGCGCTCTAAAATTAGAATAACGGGTAGGGGTGTGGCGTACCAGGATTCCAGAGCAATAACTTGTCGATTCACGATCCTGTCCATTCACCCCCACAACCCCCACCTCTGGCGTGCTAAAGATCACAAACTGCCCATAATAACTCGGATCGCTAATAATCTCTTCATAACCACTCATAGCGGTGTTAAAGACCGCTTCGCCCACACGCACACCTGACACTCCAAAACTCCGCGCTTCTAAGAATACCCCATTTTCAAATAAGATGGATGCCACTATAAAAAACCCTTACGGCGTAATTCTTCCTCATACATGCGCTCAAAAACCAACTCGTACGCATCGCTCCCCACAGGCAACTTGCGTTTATAATGCTTGATTTTTTCGGCCACCTCTAGCTCAATGCTCTCGTAGAGCTTTGCGTAAGTATCCATGGATTTAAAGATGAGATTACGAATTAGATTTTCAGAAACGGAAAACATGACAATATCCGCATCTAAAATATTATCTAAAATCGCATGCGAGAGCGCATTGCAGCGATCTTCCCACAGTAGGACAAATTCTATTTTAGAGGCAAGCTCTTTTTTAATCATCCAAAATAAATGCCGTTCATCAATGCGCATAAATTCAATTTCATCTAAATGATCTTCTAAGAGCTCGCGCGCCTGTTCGTCCAAGCGCGCCTCTTGGGCAACATTTTCTTGTAAAACATGCTGGATAATCCGAGTCAATTCGTCCAAAGTGCCTCTAAGTTCTAACAAGGGTGAGCGCACCAAATCTTGGGCAATTTTATGCACAATGTAGCCAATATGGTTAGGTTTCAATCTCATCTGCGCCGTCCTCAAAAATAGCCACTATTCTAGTTGATCTTTGCTCAAAGAACACTGAGAGGGCTGACAAGGTTTCTGCGTGTTCGCCCATAGCCCACCTGCTAAACGCAGGTAGACCTGAGCACTCGCACGCTAAAGCCCAAGCATAAAGCTATGGAGAATATGTCAATTCTATGATGCTACTTCTACTTGGGAGCTCATGAGCGCGCACGGGCTTTTTTGCATTTCGTAAACCTGACTGGTGCAAGCCCCAAGACTAAGAAGCAAAGCTAAGTTGAACATCCATTTAAGACCCATTAGTGCTCCTAAAAGTGGTGGTATCGATGTGAGGCTTGGAGTCTGAGAGCGTCTGGACATGTAAGGACATCTCTTGAGGCATGTACGCGGTGGCGTGGCTGTGTTGAGCTGTGTTAGACACACCGGAGTGGTAGATTGTCTGCACATTTTGCAAGAAGCTCGCCCTACCTAAGCCCACCAAATGTACCATGTCTTTGACACCGCCTTGAGTATGAAACAAAGACTGAATAAAGTGGGGCACCCGTTGGATTAAAAAGAGCTCTAAAAGCGCACTAATGATGACCAGCACATAAGTTTCATAGGCTTGTGGAGTGTTGAGCACGGGGATTAAGGTTTGTAACACTCGTGCATTATAACAGGCAAGCAAGACCACAATGGGCTGGTAGAAACTCAGGGCAACGCACTTTTTTAAGTAGAGCCAGAGCATTGGTCGTGTGCTGGCAAAAAAGCCTAAGGGTAATACCAGGATACCTAAAGCCAACCAAAGATAGATTTCAATGGCAACCATCAGAGCTAAAGCGAGCAATAAGGTGAGCAGAGCTCCTTGGGAGAGTAGCACGCCTAGAACAAGCATTTCATGCACTTGCAGAGTAGATGCATCCATTGTCTGAAGGAGCAAGCCCAAGGTGTGGAAGGTTTGGTTAGTAAGGAAGGCAAAATCTAAAGATAGATTTTCGAGCCCTAAGCTAGAATTTTGCAAACTTGAGCGAACGATACCCATTAAAACATCTGAACCATAAAACACAAGGATTTTGAGCTTCGTATAGAAGTCCTGAGAATGTTTCCAAGCGTAGTTAAACAGTGTAAAGAAGCCTGCAAAGCCCGCTAGAGAAAAAAGTGTCTTGGAGCTAAACATATCTCCCAAACGCACGCGCTGATATCCCCACGCCATTAGCGCTAAACTCACTAGAGCATTGCCCAAAAACGGGAGTTTTAAACTCTCTAAAATCTCATCTCCCACATTGCTTAAAAGCACCTGCGTAGGATCCATGAAAAACTGCAAGAGAGTCTGATAAAAATCCACAGCTAACCTCGATGCGAAGTATAGGCATGATAGCCAATCAGGACTGACGCACTGCTTTGCATCGTGTCAATCCTGCATTTCTGCCTGAATTTCACACTCCAGCGCTTGCGCAAAAACGGCGCTGTAAGGTTTATCTTGGGGGAGTTTGTTTTTAAAGTCCACAAGAATATTGAGGTAGTGTTCTTTGGCTAGCATGCCTTTGGAGAGAATGTATTTTAAATACAGCCAATAGGTGTTGAGCACATCGCCCTGACAATAGTTATCGATGCGCTCTAGGCGATCACTCTCTTGGCCATAATAAATTTCGTGCACATGTCCTCCACTCAGGTCAAATTTGCCCGGTAAGCCCGCCATAGCGCATACCCCATCGAGCTTAAGTCTCGCTTGGGTGTTAAAATGAGAGAGGCTATCGAGTAAGTCTATGTGGAATGCTTCGTTGTAGCGGTAGCGGTAATTCTCCCACTTATTTTCTTGGCTGTAAAAGGTGCGTGCGTCCAGGTTATAGGCTAGAGCTTTGAGCATCAACACAGGCAAGTCAAAGTTACGCCCATTAAAGCTGACTAACATGGGTTTTTTATGGTTAAAAAAGCTTAGAAAATCCGCGACTAAGTGCTTTTCGTCCTCCTTTTGCCCTTCTTGTCTGCCAAAATTGCCCACTTTGATAAAATGCCCCTGCGCATCGGCTAACACGGCAGCAATGGACACCACTTTATGCCAATATAGAGGTAAAAACTCGCTCCCACTCTTGGCTTTTTGCATGGTAAACGCCTTGGTGCAAAGGTCCAATGGGCTTAGTGCCCAATCGGGGTCTAAATCGCGACTAATGAGCTCAATATCTGGCACGGTTTCAATATCTAGGACACAGAGCATGCGCACCCTTTTAAGTTAGCTTGTATTAGAATGCGTATTTTAGGACTTTTGCGCTTAAAGGATTGAGCATGGTTGTGACGCGTTTTGCACCTTCGCCCACAGGGCACTTACATATCGGGGGATTGAGAACAGCTCTTTTTAATTATCTCTATGCCAAAGGAGCGGGGGGAAAATTTTACTTGCGCATTGAGGACACAGATTTAGCACGCAATAGCCAAGAAGCCACGGAAGCGATTTTACAGGCCTTTGAGTGGGTGGGCTTAGATTTTGATAGCGAAATTCTCTACCAATCCCAACGCTTAAAACTATATCAAAGCTATATCCAACAACTCTTAGAAGCAGGCAAAGCATATCACTGCTACATGAGTAAGGAAGAATTAGAAGCTTTAAGAGAATCCCAGCGCGCACGAGGAGAAACCCCCCGCTACGATCGCCGTTACCGTGATTTTAAAGGCACGCCCCCACAAGGGGTTACCCCCGTGGTGCGCCTTAAAGCCCCTTTAGAGGGAGAAATTGCCTTTGAAGACGGAGTTAAGGGTGCAGTGGTGGTGCAGGCTAAAGAGTTAGATGATTTCATCATCGCGCGCGCAGATGGCACGCCCACTTATAATTTTGTGGTGAGCGTTGATGACGCACTGATGGGAATTACCGATATTATTCGCGGAGACGATCACCTGAGCAACACCCCTAAACAAATCCTCATCTATCAAGCACTAGGCTTTGGATTGCCTAATTTTTACCATGTCCCCATGATTTTAAACGAGCAGGGGCGCAAGCTGAGTAAGCGCGATGGAGCGATGGGGGTGATGGATTATAAGAATTTAGGTTATCTTAAAGAGGCTTTGCTCAACTTCTTGGTGCGCTTGGGTTGGAGCTATGGTGATCAGGAGATTTTTAGCTTAGAGGAATTGCTGCAACACTTCAGTCCTAAAGAGCTCAATAGCGCGCCCAGTTGCTTTAGCCCTCATAAACTAGACTGGCTCAACGCGCACTATCTCAAAGCAACCCCCAATGACATTTTAGAAAGCCTTCTAAAAGACTTTGATATGCCCCCTAGTTTTGCTCGTTTAAGACCCGCTCAAAAAGACATTTTATTAAGCGCGCTCAAAGGGCGATGTGCCACACTTCAAAGTTTGAGTTTAGGGGTGCATGAGGTGCTAGACTCCCCCACTGCCTACGAATCTATTAAAAATCCTGAGGCTAGAGTCTTATTAGAAGCCTTTATGCACGATTTGAAAGAAGCATCGTTAGACAGCTTAGAGAATGTCCAAACTCTCTTGCACACCTTTTTAGCAGCACATGCGCTCAAACCCGGGACTTTCATGCCAGTCTTGCGCGTTGCGCTCTTGGGAAAAAAGGGGGGAATTGACCTTAAGGAAGCGCTATTTGTCTTGGAAGATCAAGTTTTAGAACGCCTACAGACTTTCTTGGAGCGCACCTAGTGGTGGTGGCTACGCACAAAGTCCACGAGCTCCCTTGTATCAATAGAAAGGGTCACGAATTGCTGAAAGGTAGTGTACCACTTACCCCCCGTGCCATTCAGGCTGTGCCCATCGCCCCCACCCATGAAGTTAAAAAATGCGTCCGCACGCAAGCTGATGAATCTATTTTTATAGACATAATAAAGTGCAAGCCGTTGGAAATTGGGAGCATGGTACCAGGGTAGACCGGTGTAGAGCGCGCGTCCATAGGTGGCATAAAATTTCATCTGAGGCTTGTCGGAAAAGTAGTATTTTTCATAAAATCCAAAGCCCTTGTATTGCGCCACAAAGTCAAACTGCCCACCCAAACTATTATACCACTGGCTAGGACCACACTTCACTCCTGAGCGCACACAATAATGCTCCTGTTCAGACATCGTGCCAAATTGAAAATAAATCTTATCCATGTAAGGCATGAGTTGTTTTAGATCTGTTTTGATATAAGCGTGGTAATAAATGCGATCGAGCACGGTGGGGTTAGCATATTTCCCCGGCACACCCCCCTGAGATTCTCCGCTAAAATAGGGATAGCCATTGGGCCAGAGTGGGGTTTCATCGTTTTGATTCATATAAGAATGCCCATCAAAGGGATATTTGCTACCCATGCTATAAGAGCTGGTATTATGGAAAGCCACAATCCTACCTCCAAAGCCAAGATAGCCCTTTAAAAACGACCACTCTGTGGAACCAAAGTAGAGCATTTGATTCATGTCATAGTTTTTATTAGCCGGACCATTATTCCAGTTACGCCCCCCATACCAATCGATGATGAATTCTCCCCACCCATTCCACCAGCGATTAGGGTCATAAGGAGGTTTGTATTGCAACATTGCCCCCCTAGCTGTAGGGTCTTTAAACCAAAAGAGTTTTTTAAAGGCGGCCAGGGGATAGGAAGAGATAGAGTAAGTTCTAGGGATGATCCCCACATAAGCCCTAAAATTTTTTCCCACCGCGCTATAATACATCGTAACTCCCCAAGAATAGGGGAAATAACTATAATGTGTGTGGAGATTCTGGATAAACCACCCACCAAACATAAGCGATTGACTCTTGCTAAATTGGACTCCAATCTCGGGCATGAGGCGATTTTTCATATTGAGCACACTATTCCAGTAGGGGTTGTTTTCTCCAGCCAAATTATAGGTAAAGCTTACAAATTTCAAATCGTAGGCAAAGCTGGCCGCAACCCCTCCTGTCGTAACAGTTCCCCACAACATTAAAGCACAAGATAACGCACTCCGCATTAAAAAACCTCAGAATAAGGGATATTCAACCAACCCCCCGTGTGCTAGGGTTGAATTTGATTAGAAATAGACACACCCAAGACAATCATACCAGCCCGGGCAGCAAGGGATAAAAAACACACCACAGCCAACTCTGCGCAGGCATTCTGCCTTAAATTCTCTGTATATGGGCTTAAAATTAGCCCGAAAAGGCACAAGTGGAGAAGACCATCTTAAAGCCAGAAACACCCCTGGATTAATTTGGAAATCTAAACTCAAAACCAATATACCTATTAAATCTCTATTAACGAGTAGATTAAGCTAATTTTAGTTAGAATCGCGCCCGCATGGGCGGTGGTTGCTCTAAAAGTTTTTTAGAGAGGAAAGTCCGAGCTACATAAGACGGGATTCCATTTAACGAATGGCTAGCGTAAGCTAAGGGAAAGTGCCACAGAAATAAACCGCTCGACTAGAGTAAGGGTGAAAAGGCGGGGTAAGAGCCCACCGCACCCCAAGCGATTGGGGCTGGCTAGGTAAACCCAATCCGTAGCAAGAAGTGCGTGGTAGAGTCTTAAGCGTAGCACTTCGCATGAGGTGGGTTGCAAAACCCATCCTAGATAAATAACCACCCACGACAGAACTCGGCTTATGCCCATGCCACCAAAGTAAAGGACTGCATGCATCAAAGTGTTTTACTTCAAGAAGTGATCGAGGCTTACACACCTCTCTCTTACATTCAAAACCCTATTTTGATCGATTGCACTTTGGGTTTGGGTGGACATGCTCTAGCGTTATTGCAAGCCTATCCCCATCTACGCATTATTGGGATTGATCGCGACAGAGAGGCCAGTACCTTGGCCAAGCAACGACTGGAAACCTATATGCCCCGTTTTACTTACTACCATGGCACTTACCAAGATGTCATCTCTCAGCTAGTCCAAGAGGGAATATGGGAGCGTTGTGATGGGGTATTAGCGGACTTGGGGGTAAGCTCTTTGCAACTAGATACCAGCACAAGAGGCTTTGGTTTTGATTCCTCCACCTTGGATATGCGCATGGACATTGATGCGTCCCTAGATGCGTATAAAGTGGTCAATCGTTACAGCCTTTATGAGTTAGAGCGTGTGCTAGAGAGGGGGGAAGTGCGAGGTGCTAAAAAAATTGCCTCTCTCATTGTTCAAAGGCGACACCAACGCGTATTTCAAGATGCCAAAGACTTGGCAAGTTTTTTGAGTACACACCTCAAGCGCCATAAACACCACCCTGCAACCCTAGTGTTTCAAGCCATCCGCATGGAGGTCAATGATGAAATGGGCAACTTGCGCGCGCTTTTAAATTACGCCAAAAATTTAAAACACGCCTTATTGACTATTATCTCTTTCCATTCTCTGGAAGATAGACAGGTCAAACATGCTTTTAAAGAATTCGCTAAGTCTTATGGGCAATGCCTCACCAAGAAACCTATCACTCCAAGCATGTTGGAGTTACAGCAAAATCCCCGGTCGCGGAGTGCTAAAATGCGCATTTTTCATTTTCAAGGTTGAATATGTCACACACACTTGCTATAGAAGAAGAGCATTTAGAAGAGCGCCGTTTGCGCACCAGCGCAAAGGAGAGAGACGCGCTTTTTAGCGAGGAGGCCACAGAAAGACAGGGTATCTCTGTGGCGTGGTTATTCTTGAGTGTGATGGGCTTGATACTCTCTTTGGTGCTCTTGACCCCCAAAATATATTTGACCAATAACATTTACTACACCAGTCGCGCCATCCAAAAACTCAAAGGTCAAGAAAACTTACTTCAAGAAGAGAAACGGCAACTCCAGCTTGAGTTGGAGAAACAGCGCTACAAATACACTATAGAGAATATGCCCTAATCAGTCGCCTAAGGCTGAGATCTGAGAGCGTAGATGAAGTAATGCTGGCCCTCCCCCTGGGAGGCATGATTTACTTTTTTGACTTTTGACAATGATCTATGGCTTGTTCCAGCACCTCTTGGGCTTGGGCTTTGTTGCCAAAGCCCTTCACCTTGACCCATTTGTCTTTTTCCAAATCTTTGTAAGTTTCAAAGAAATGTTTGATCTTCTCTAGGGTGATGGGGGGTAAATCCTCTAGACTTTGGATTTTAGCATAGCGCGGATCGATTTTCTCTACGGGGAGGGCTAAGAGTTTTTCATCCACTCCGCCCTCATCTTCCATGAACAACACTCCGATTAGGCGGCATTTGATCACGCTCCCCGCTTGCAGAGGGTCTTCATTGAGCACCAAAATATCGGCTGGGTCGCCATCGCCCCCCAAAGTATGGGGCACAAAGCCGTAGTTGGCAGGGTAAACCATAGAGGGGTAGAGCACGCGATCGACCACCACTGCGCCGCTGTCCTTGTCTACCTCGTATTTGACATGCGAGCCATAGGGAATTTCAATGATCGCATTGATCGCATCGGGATTTTTGCCGATTTTAATGTACTGGATTTGCATATGTGTCCTTATAGATTATTTTTAATGTAGCTTTCAACATCGTTCACAATTTCTTCAATGCCTCGTTCACCATTGATTTCTTGGTGCACCTCAAGGGCTTTATAAAACTCTAAGATACTCTCTAGGGGTTGAGTATACACCTGCATGCGCTTGTTAAAGACCTCTAAATTATCATCATCTCCCCTTGAGCGCCCCAAAACGCGCTCTCTAGCTACCGGCTCGCTCACCTTGACCTCCACCACGCCCTTTAAGCGCACTTCCTCTTGTGCTTTGAGCATGCGATCTAGGGCTTGCATTTGCTCCACACTGCGCGGATAGCCATCAATGATCACCACATCCTTAGGCGCGCTTTTAATCGCGCTGATGATCGTATCAATCACAATATCTAAGGGCACGAGATCGCCCTTGTTGGTGAACTCAGCAATGCGTAGCCCGCGCTCACTTCCCTTAGCAATTTCTGCGCGCAAGAGGTCGCCGGTAGAATAGTGCACCATATTAGCACTATTGCGCTGTGCAATAAGCTGTGCGTCTGTGGTTTTACCACTCCCGGGCGCGCCGATGATCAAAAATAGGTGTTTCATGGGTGTTTCCTTTTAGGGTTTCTTAAGCGGATATGCAATTCTCTTAACTGCTCCTCAGAAGCCTCGCTGGGGGCTTGGCTGAGTAGGCAGGTGGCTTTTTGAGTTTTGGGAAAGGCGATCACATCGCGGATACTGGGCACTTTGGCAAGCAACATCACAAGGCGATCTAACCCTAGAGCAAAGCCCGCATGGGGGGGTGCACCATATTGCAATGCCTCTAAAAAGAAGCCAAATTTTTCTTGGGCTTCCTGCTGGCTAATGCCCAGTAGCTCGAACACTTTGGCCTGCACTTCCTCTTTATGGATGCGCACACTCCCCCCGCCCAATTCAACCCCATTGAGCACGATGTCATAGGCAATCGAGCGCATCTCCTCTAAATCCTCATTATCTAGGTCTTTGGGCATGGTAAAGGGATGATGTGCTGCGCTGAGTTTACCCTCTGCGCTCTCAAACATAGGGAAATCCACCACCCATAAGAGATTAAAGGCATCTGCATTAATCAGTCCTAAATCTTGAGCGAGTTTCAAGCGCAGACGCCCCATGTAATCCCAAACGACCTTTTTAGCCCCCGCGCCAAAAAAGAGAATATCTCCCACCTGTACCCGTGTGCGCGCTAAGAGCTCTTGCAAGTGTGCTTCACTTAAGAATTTCACTAAGGGTCCCTTAGCCCCCTCAGGCTTGATTTGTAAATAGGCTAACCCCTGTGCCCCAAAGCTACGCACAAAGCTTTCCGCCTCGCTCAAATACTTACGACTACAAAAGCTATCCCCCCCGGGCACGCGCAGGGCTTTAAAGCGATTCTTTTTAGGATCGTTAGCAATGCTTTTAAAAATCTCATTACTGCTCTGTACAAAGAGATCACCCACTTCTACTAAGGGCAGCTCAAAGCGCAAATCGGGTTTATCACTCCCGTATTTTTCCATTGCCTCCATGTAATCTAGGCGCGCAAAAGGAGTAGCAACCTCCACTCCCACGCTTTTAAAGACAGCTTGTAATAGAGTTTCGGCCACTTCTAGGACATCCTCTTGGGTGCAAAAACTCATTTCCACATCCACTTGGGTAAACTCAGGCTGGCGATCCGCGCGCAAATCCTCATCTCTAAAGCACTTGACTATCTGATAGTAGCGGTCCATGCCCGCGACCATTAAAAGCTGTTTGAAGAGCTGGGGGCTTTGAGGCAGGGCAAAAAATGCGCCATCATGCACGCGACTAGGGATAAGAAAATCTCTAGCCCCCTCTGGGGTGGTTTTGGCTAGCATAGGGGTTTCCATCTCTAAGAAGTCCAAAGAGTCTAAGCAATCGCGCACGGCTTTAGCCACACGGCTACGCATTTTAAAAATCTCATAACTTTTAGGGGAGCGTAAATCTAAAAAGCGGTATTGCAGGCGTAAATCCTCATTCACACTTGAATCCCCTATAGCAATAGGAGGAGTGAGGCTTTTATTTTCAATATGCAAGCTCTCTAGCACCACCTCAATTTTGCCCGTTTTGAGTTTGGGATTTTCCAGCCCTTGCGCACGCGCGCGCACCACACCCTTAGCGATGAGCACAAACTCATGGCGCACTAAATTAGCCACTTCATAAGCCGCAGATTGCGGATCGCACACCAATTGCACTAACCCGCTTTTATCACGTAGATCGATGAAGATCACCCCCCCATGATCGCGGTAATTATGACACCACCCACACAGCTCTACGCGTTGTCCCAGCAGCGCTTCGCCCACTTGGGCACATAAATGTGTCCTTAACATCAATTTCCTTTTATTCAGACTTGTAAATATGCGTGCAAGAGTTCGCGGATTTCATCCGGGTGGGATTTGATAACAAACCCATCGGCATGCAGAGAATCAGCAAGCTGTTTATTCGACTCGCTACTCATAGAAGAATTGATAATGACGGGCAAGTGCTTGGTGCGTGCGTCCTCTTTGATTCGCTTGAGCACTTCAAACCCAGACACCATGGGCATTTCTAAATCGGTGATGATCGCCCCCACATGCTCGATCATCTTGTCTGCAAAAAGCCGTTTGAGCAACGCCTCGCCATTAGGGAAAGCCTCGTATCTGAGATTTAAATTCCCCACGATTCGCTCTAGGTTTTTCATTGCCACTTGGGAATCCTCGGCAATTAAGATCAGCTTATCGCTCTTGATGGCCTCCACAAACTGCGCCTTGAGTCGATTGAGTTCCTGTAAGTCTGGAAAAGTATCTACCAGCATACGCTCCACATCTAAAATCTGAATCACTCTATCCTGCTCAAAGCGCGTGATCGCGCTCACCTTACCCCCCGCTCCAAAGCCCTGTTTGTCCCCCACGCTTATATCTCCCCAACTCTTGTGCACAATGCGCTTAATGGCGAAGATTTTCAATCCCACTACACAGCTGGAAAACTCGCACACAATCACCAAATTTTCCTTGCTTTGCACAGACACGCCACTGAGATCGCGATCAGGATCGCTAGGCTCATAATGAAGCCAGCGCTTCACATCGATGAGAGGCACGGACTCCCCCCGAATAGTCAAAAATCCTAACATCATGCTCTCATTGCCCCCCACAGTTTCGGTCACATCTCCATCATAATAAATGATCTCACGGATTTTAAAAATATTGATCCCATAGAGCTCAGCATTATTACCGCTATCATCGCTGAGTGTAAAACATAGGAACTGCGCCTCGTTATTCAGGTGCAAAGAAATGCTAGAATCCACATCGCCAATCAAGCTCATCCTTTCTCTTAACCTAAACTCCGCTACAATGCCCGCCATTATAGCAAAGACTGGACAATGATACAAACTTTTCAAGACTATCAAGCTTGTGTAGAGCGCGCCTGCAAATACGCCCACCATTACTATGTGTTAGACGATCCGCTCATTAGCGATTTTGAGTATGACACACTCTACCAGCAGATCAAGGATTATGAACGCACCCACCCCGAGCAGATTTTGGAACACTCTCCCACCCAACGCGTGGGCGATGCCTTGCTCTCTTATTTGCCCAAACACACACACCTAGAGCGTATGTGGAGTTTAGATAATGTCTTTGATGTAGAGGGTTTGCAAACTTGGATCACGCGCATTCTCAAGGTTTATCCGCATGCCCGCTTCACCTGTTCGCCTAAGCTTGATGGAGTGTCTCTCAATCTCTTTTATGATCAAGGCAGGTTAATCAGTGCTGCCACAAGGGGCAATGGTGTAGAGGGGGAATTAGTTACCCACATCGCTAAAACCATTCCCTCCATTCCTTTGCGCATTACTCACACAAGCCCCCTAGAAATTCGCGGAGAGGTGGGGATCGAACATAGCGATTTTGAAAAGCTCAACCAAGAAAGACTTGCGCAAAATCAGCCCCTCTTTGCTAATGCGCGCAACGCTGCTGCAGGGAGTTTGCGCCAACTTGATGCGCGCGTGAGTGCCAGGCGCAAGCTGAGTTTCACCCCCTGGGGTTTAGGGCGTTGCACCCCCACTTTATCTAGTTTTAAAGCTATGATGGATCTTTTGTTAGAAAATCACTTCTTGCCCATGCCCTTTAGCCTTTGTGAGAGTATAGAGGACATCCAAAAAGTCTACATGGAATTATATGCCCAAAGAAAGCATGCCAAAATGGCGATGGATGGCATGGTAGTGGTAGTAGATGACTTTGGTATGCAAAACGATTTAGGCTTCACTCTCAAAGCCCCGCGCTTTGCTATTGCCTATAAGTTCCCAGCCAATGAAAAACACACCCGCTTGTTAGAGGTTATCGCGCAGGTGGGGCGTAGCGGAGCGATCACACCTGTGGCGTGTTTAGAGCCCGTGAATTTAGACGGGGCACAGATTGCGCGCGCTACTTTGAATAGCTATACAGATATCCAACAAAAAGACCTTCAGCTGAATGATATGGTGGTAGTGCTCAGAAGTGGAGATGTAATCCCCCAAGTGATCAAACCCTTAACCCATCTGCGTGATGGCAGTCAAAAACCCATCATTCCCCCCAGCCACTGCCCAGCATGCCAAAGTGTTTTAGAACAACAACCTCTTAATATCTGTCCCCAATGCCATTTATCTCTACTCTTAAAGGATAAGCCTAATTTCTGCCCTACATGTGCGCTTTTTATGCACCGCCACCATACCTGCCCCAAGTGCGATCACCTCATCAGCTCACGCGCGCGTGCATGCCCTAATTGCGCACATTCTGCCTTTCCGCTTGTCTGCTCTGTATGTCTTGGGGCTTTAGAATACAGACCTTATTGCTACCGTTGCAATTTAGACCTCTCAACTTACCCGCGCGCGCTCTGCTGTGCTAACCCCTCTTGCAGTGCAAAATTGCATGCCAGCTTGGTCTATTTTGCCTCCAAACAAGGCTTAGAGATCGCCGGGTTGGGAGATAAAGTGGTTAAACAATTGCTAGAGGCTAAATTAATTAGTCAAATTAGCGACCTCTATACTTTGCAACTAGAAGATTTGCTCAAACTGGAGGGCTGGAAGCAAAAGCGTGCTCAAAATCTCTTAAATGCCATTGCCAAAACCAGGCACACTCCCCTATGGCGCTTGATCAGCGCTTTAGGCATTGGCAATATCGGTAAAGGAGCGAGTAAAAAGCTCGCAGATGTTCTAGGCTTGGAAGTTTTTAAGCAAGATTACCAAGGGTATCAACGCGCCTTCCAGCAGGTGTTTCAAGGAGTCAAAGAGGATCAAAAAGGGGATTATAAAAGCGCGCAATCTTTCTGGGAGTTTGTGCAGGCTAATCAAGAACTCATCGCGCATTTAATGCAGATCATCCAGCCCACCGCCCCCATCTCTCAAGATTCTCCAAATCATTTCTTCAAGAGCAAGATCATCGTCATCACAGGGAGCTTTGCAATCTCTAGGCAAAAGCTGACTCAACAATTAGAAGAGTTAGGCGCGCAGGTCAAAAACCATTTGAGCAGTAAGACTGATTTCTTATTGTGTGGTGCTAATCCGGGAAGCAAGTTAGAGCAAGCACGGATACAGGGTATTGCCATCATAGAGGAGGCACAATTACAGCAGATACTGGGAATTGATTAGAACACCCGTCAAATCCTACAGATCGCAGAACCTGTGCATCCTACTTACCCACCCAAGGAGGGGTGGCTTTTACAGACTCCTTTGACATACTCTCCCATAACTAAAGTTAGGGGATTCTAACTTTAGTGGAGATCGCGGCTTCAAGCAGGACAGCTCCGTTTGGAGTCTTACGTTCCCTATTCCAAAGGTTGATGCCCCAACCCCAAGGGTATTACCCCTTGATTGCACAAATATTAGCACAGCCATGCTGGTGCTAGCCTTATAGACTCCTGTAGAAGGGCTGTTATGCCTGTGAGATCTATGGTTATACCATCTCTTCCTTGTCTGTGATCACTTTATAGCCTTGAATGGCAAAGAAAACGATGTAGAAATAGCAAACCATGGGAACGAGATAAGAGGTGATAAGCCCCATGTAGTCAGCAACAATTCCCTGTACAGGAGGCACGAGTGCGCCCCCGACAATGGCAATACAGATAAGTCCAGAAGCTTGACTGGTGAACTTGCCTAGATTTTTAGTCGCTAAGGAGAAAATAGTGGGGAACATGATGGAGTTGAAGAGTCCGATGGCAAGTAAGAAATAAATCGTTACATGGCTATCAAAAACAATCGCCAAGATAAGCAACACCACATTAGTGATTGCATTAAAGGCTAAACATTTATTGGGCGCAATTTTAGACATAATCGCGCTCCCGATGAAGCGCCCCACCATCGCCCCACCCCAATAGAAGCTGATGTAGTGCGCACTGGTCTTGGCATCCATGCTGGCCACTTTTTCCATAGTGAGGACCAAGAACGATCCAATGGACACTTCCGCACCCACATAAAAGAAAATCGCCAAAGCTCCAAGCACTAAATGAGAATACTCAAACATGCTCTGTTTACCATCGTGGTTTTCTTCGCTGATTTGTTCAGCGCGTTCACGCACATCGGGCAATTTGAGTAGATAAATCACCACAGCGAGCAGAACGGCCACGCCCGCAATCATCAGATAAGGAATTTGCACAGATTGCGCACCTTTAACCTTATCGACCATTTCTGCTGTGTCCGCAATGATGAGCAGGGCACCAAAGTGTGGTCCTAAGAATGTGCCTAACGAGTTGAAAGCCTGCACTAGCGTGAGCGCACTCGCTTCCTTACCTGGCGATAGCAAAGTAACAAAGGGGTTGCCCGCTGTTTGCAAGAGCACGACTCCACTGGCTAAGACAAAGAGCGCGCCCAGAAAGATAGGATAGGAAGCCGTAGAAGCGGCGGGGTAGAAAAGCACACAGCCCAAAGCGGTGAGTAAAAACCCCCCCACTACCCCAGCTGGATAGCCGATCTTATCGAGCAATTTTCCAAAAAATCCCCCCGTGATAAAATAAGCTCCAAAAAAACAAAATTGTACCAATGCAGCTTCAAAATAGTTGAGATCGAATATCTTCCTAAGATGGGGAATCAAAATGTCATTGAGCACTGTAATGAAACCCATCATAAAAAACAATGCCGTCAGGGTAGCCAGGGCGAAATTATTACTCTTGGTCTGCATGTAAAACTCCTTTGTTGTAGATTTTATAGAGGTTGATTAAGTGTTGTGTCGAGCTATCATGGAAGCTCTGCGCGTTCCCCTCTCGCAGCTGGACCAAAATATCCTTAGCTAGCTCTTTACCTAATTCCACACCCCATTGATCAAAGCTATTAATATCCCAAATGGCTCCCTGCACAAAAATTTTATGCTCATAAAGGGCAACCAGATTCCCAATGCTCTTAGGAGTAATGGCATCTAACAAGAGCACATTGCTGGGACGATTGCCTGAAAAAACTCGGTGAGGCGCAATGACGCAGGCCTGTTCAGGAGGCACACCCTTTTCTATGAGCTGTGCATAGGCTTCTTGGTAATCCTTGCCCTTCATAAAGGCCTCTGCCTGGGCAAAGACATTACTCAGCAAAATTTCATGGTGGCCGGGTAAATTACCCTCTTTGCTCAAAGAAGCGATAAAATCAATAGGGGTTAAATGCGTGCCCTGATGCAATAATTGAAAAAAGGCGTGTTGGGAGTTAATGCCCAAATCTCCCCAAATAATGGGCCCTGTATCGTAATTGACCACCTCGCCCTTAAGTGTGGTGCGCTTGCCATTGCTCTCCATGTCTAATTGTTGGATAAATCGAGGAAGATAGCGCAAATACTGATCGTAGGGAGCGATTAAGTGACTACCTGCATCAAAGAAGTTCACATACCAAACCCCTAGCAAAGCCAAAATTACGGGCATATTGTGCTCAAAGGGGGTGCTCCTGAAATGCGTATCCATCTCAAATGCGCCTTCTAGCAGTTCTTGAAAATTCTCCTTACCCAAATAGATCATGATAGAGAGTCCAATGGCTGACCACAGACTATAGCGCCCGCCTACCCAATTCCAAAACTCAAACATGTTTTTGGTGTCGATTCCAAAGTCTTGCACGGCTTGCTTATTAGTTGAAACAGCCACAAAATGTTTGGCGATGTGGACTTCATCATGGGCGTGGGCCAAGAACCACGCGCGCGCACTCAGAGCATTTGTCAAGGTTTCTTGAGTGGAAAAGGTTTTAGAAGCGACAATAAACAGCGTAGTCTCAGGGTGGATTTTATCCAGAACACTTTGAATCTGAATCCCATCCACATTGGAGACAAAATACATGTTAAGTCTAGGGTGAGCATAACGCTTTAAGGCCTTGCACACCATGAGTGCCCCCAAGTCCGAGCCCCCGATACCAATGTTCACCACATCAGTGATGATTTGATTGGTATAGCCCAACCAACGCCCACAGCGCAAAGCGTCGCTAAAATCTGCCATGCGCGCAAGCACATCGCGCACTTTAGGCATCACATCCTCCCCATCCACCCTCACTTTTTCTTGAGACTGGTTGCGTAGAGCTGTATGCAACACTGCGCGTCCCTCTGTAGCGTTGATCTTTTCCCCCGAAAACATCGCCTCAATCTTGCGCTCTAAAGCACACTCTTGAGCTAAATCTCTCAAAAGCTTCAAAGTTTCATCATTGATGCGGTTTTTAGAATAATCCAAACAGAGACTGCCCACTTTGAGAAAATAGCGCGTGGCGCGCTGCGGATCGTTGGCGAACATGTCTTTCATGTGCACTTCTTTGACATTCTCAAAATGCGCGTCTAATGCTTTAAAAGTGCTCAGGGCTGTTAAACTCATGCTTTAACCTTTAAATGATTGTCTAATGCCACAGCTACACCCTTGATACCCGGATGTTTAGCCAACACCACATAAACGGGAATAGCCGCCAAATACGCCGCAAAACGCCCCTTATTTTCAAAGCGCAAGCGAAAGGGAGAGGTTTTGAAATAATCAATAAAGCGCGGGATAATACCTCCACACAGATACACTCCTCCACGCGCACCTAAAATCAAGGCCATGTTGGAGGCCACAGTGCCTAAGATAGTGCAAAAAATATCCAAAGTAAGACGACATAGAGGTGATTTACCGCTGAGTGCCTGTTGGCTGATGAGCTCAGGGGTCATATGATTGACTTTAACGCCCTCTCGATCAGCTAGGGCGGCATGGATAAGCACTAAGCCTGCACCGCTTAAAAAGCGTTCAGCAGACACATGTCCATATTTTTTACGCGCATAATGCCAAATCATAATCTCGGTATCATCAAAGGGCGCAAAGCTCACATGCCCCCCTTCCCCAGCTAGAGCCGTGTAAGAACCATCACAGCAGGGAATGAGCGCACTCACCCCTAAACCTGTACCCGGTCCTAGCACTACTTTAGGCGCGTCAATTCCACACACATTTCCCCCCACCTGTAGTAACTCTTCAGGGTCTATCTTAGAGATAGCATGGGCTTGGGCGGTAAAGTCATTGATCAAAATAAGCACCTCTAGCTTGAGAGCTTGGCGTGTGGTTTCAATGGAGAACGCCCAGTGATGGTTAGTCATTTGCACCCAATCGCCCATGACGGGGTTAGCGATGGCGATTGCGGCGTATTTCACAGGGGGATTACTGACTTTAGTCAAATACGCTTTGATTGCGTCAACAACGGTGTTATAATCTTGACAAGGTAACACTTCAATGCATTCAATCTTGTCTGGAGCAACCTCCAGTCCAAAGCGTGCGTTCGTGCCTCCAATGTCGGCAAGCAGGCGGGGGTAAGTTTTATCGGATGTAGAAGACAAAGCACTCAACCTTTTCAGAATGTAAGATATAAGAAATGGGAAGTTGGGGGTTGATCTGCTTTTTAGCTAGATCGAACATAGCCCCTTTCTCTTCTCCAGTGGTGAACAAAAAAACGCTTTTACAATTTTCAAGCGCGCTCAAAGACATGCCCAAGCGTTTAAAAGGGTCGTTTTTGGATGTGGTGAGCACGAGGGGCTGGGTGGTACTCATAGCATGCTCATACTCAGGCGCATCGGGGAAAAGCGAGATGATGTGCCCATCAGCACCCATGCCAAGCAGTGCTAAATCGGGTTGTTGGTATTGAGAAAGTGCTTCTTGGAAGATGGTCTCTAAAGGCAGGGTTGCATCGCACACAAGGGGGGTAAAGGGCAGAGGCACGCAGAATCGAGCCCTACACCTCTTTAAAAAATGCTCTTCAATCAATCTAGCACCGCTCTCTTCATGATCTCTATCTACCACGCATTCATCTGCAAGACAGATAGAAAAGCCCTCCCACCAAGAGTTGATCTCTGCTAGTGCTTTTAATAAAGGGGTGAGTGTTTTGTCCCCAGAAAAAGCCATGCGTACATGATCTTGTCGAATGGGAGGGAAGGTGAGCCAATCGCTTGCAAAACCTGAAATCCCGAAAGCTACACTCTTAATATAGCTATCCTCAGACCCTTGAGGTCTTTGGGCGGGAAGTTCTTCAAAAAGCGCAATCATCATAACTCTCTGGGCAAATGCAGGTTTTATGGGGTATAGAAGACATTACAACTCACCTTTTCAGAATGTAAGATGTAGGAAATGGGAAGTTGGGGGTTGATCCCCTTAGCAGCCTCATCAAAAACCCTGCGTTTTTCCTCTCCAGAGATGAGTAACCAGCATTCCTTACAGCTCTCTAAAGCGTGCAAACTCATGCTAATGCGCTTGTGGGGGGCATTTTGAGGCGTGGTGAGCACAAGAGGCTCTGCGGTGCTTAGGGCATGCTCGTATTCAGGTGCATCGGGGAAAAGCGAGGCGGTGTGTCCGTCCAAGCCCATGCCAAGCAGTGCCAAATCGGGTTGCTTGTAACTCTCCAGGGCCTTTTGTAAGATCATCTCGGGAGGGAGGCTGGCATCTGTAACCAAGGGGGTAAAGGGCACATCAATGTTAAACTTAGAGCGCACCTTATCTAAAAAATGCCTATGGATCAAACGCGCATTGCTATCCTCGTGATCAGGGGGGACAATGCGATCGTCGACTAAACCAAGAGTGTATTCATCCCACCAAGTGAGACCTGCCAAATACTCTAAAAAGGGGATCGGGCTTTTGCCTCCCGAAAAGGCGATATGGATTTGGTGATCGTCTGTGGCATAAAGATAATCTAGATCATCCGTGAATGCACTAGCATGGCATCCAAAACTATCTAGGTATCCTTGAGGAGTACCCATATCGGTAAGTTCTAAAAAATTCAAAACCACGCACGCCCCTCCTTCTCCAGCAGATCAAAAGCCTCTTTGGGACCAAAACTCCCCGCTGGGTAGAAATACAAGGGGGTTTCATTGGCTTGCCATGCTTGCAAGATGGGATCAAGCCACACCCAAGCAGCCTCTAACTCGTCTTGGTGGTTGAACGCACTTTGGTTGGAGTCAAAGGCATCTAAGATGAGGCGTTGGTAAGCGTCCATGCCACCTTCTAGTGCACTTTGCAATACGATGGGAGCATTGGCATGCAGACTCAGCCAAATAGCTGGGTTGGGTTGGATGTTAAAGACTAGAGAGTTGTCCCCTTTAAAACCAACTACCACTTGCACGAAAGAACCCCCCATGCGCTTGCCTGTGCGCAGATAAAAGGGCACATCCACCCATTCGGGGCGATCAATTTCTAGTTTGAGCGCGACAAAGGTTTCAGTTTGGCTTTGTGGATTGACATGGGATTCTTGCCTATAGCCCACTAGTGCATCATTTGCGCTGTATTGAGCGCGCACTACTTGGTGGCGCACCGCTTGGTCATCTAAGGGTTTGAGGCTTTGGAGTAAAGAGAGTTTAGCTTTGCGGATGGAGGAGGCATCTAAGTTTGAGGGTAGGGGCATGGTGAGTAGGGCGAGCATTTGGAGCATGTGGTTTTGAAGCATGTCACGCAGTGCCCCCATGGGGTCGTAAAAGCCCCCTCGACTCTCCACCCCCAAGGTTTCGCACACGCTAATTTGCACATGATCAACATGACCATGATTGCAAAGGGCTTGAAGCCAGGGATTAGAGACGCGCAGACCCAAGAGATTTTGCACGCTCTGCTTACCCAAATAGTGATCGATGCGATAAATTTGGCTTTCCTGGTAGTGCTTGGCAATACTCTTGTGAATCGCGCGCGCGGAGTGCAGATCCACCCCTAAGGGCTTTTCTAACACAATCTTAACTTGGGGGGCGTTCAGTCCCACCTGCGCCAAATGCGCGCAAGCGATCGCAAAAAACTCTGGAGCGATGGAAAAATAAATGAGCGTATTGGGGTGAAGGGGCTTTTGCGTGAGAGCTTTAAAATCCTGGGCTTGGGTTAAGTCCATCGGTACATATTCAATATGCTGGGTAAAATTTTCCCACAATACCAAATCAAGATTTTTGAGATGAGGCTTTGTCTTGGTGTCTAATAAATGTAGAAATTCCTCGCGACTAAGGCGCGAACGCCCCGTAGCTAAAATACTAGGGACTAATAACTGATCCTTATAAGCTCTATAGAGGGCGGGGAAAATCTTACGCAAAGCTAAATCCCCCGTTGCGCCTAGTAAAATAAAATGACCCTCACGCATTAAAATCCTTCTAAGCCCATTTAGGACATGGGATATTTTTACCAAAAAGATAGCATACTTTGGACATACACAAGACATACAAGGATCATCTATGGCACTAAAAGCTCTCGAGCATGTTACAAAACTTATCATGGAGCGTAGCAAGCCCACCCGTCAAGCCTATTTAGAACGCGTTACGCAACATCAAGGCAAAATTGCACGCAAAGATTTGGGTTGTGCGAACTTAGCGCACACTTATGCTAGCCTACCCGCTCATCTTAAGGACACTATCAAAGACACCCAAAGGCGCAATTTCGCCATTGTTTCGGCCTACAATGACATGCTATCTGCTCACCAGCCTTTTAAAACCTACCCCGATCTCATCAAAGAGGAGCTAGTTAGGTATGGTTTGAGCGCACAATTTGCTGGAGGAGTACCCGCCATGTGTGATGGGATCACGCAAGGGTATGAGGGCATGGAACTTAGCCTCTTTTCGCGCGATGTGATCGCGATGAGCACTGCGGTTGCCCTTTCTCATAATGTCTTTGATGGAGCGTTTTACTTAGGAGTGTGTGATAAAATTGTGCCCGGCTTGCTCATTGGTGCGCTTCAGTTTGGGCATTTGCCTAGCATTTTTGTGCCCTCAGGGCCGATGAGTAGTGGGATTTCTAACGCACAAAAGTCTAAAACGCGCGAACTCTTTGCTCAGGGCAAAATCTCTAGGGATGCGCTTTTAGAAAGTGAGATGCAATCTTACCACTCTGTGGGCACTTGTACTTTCTATGGTACGGCTAATTCCAACCAAATGATGGTGGAGCTCATGGGCTTGCACCTACCAAATTCTGCCTTTATCAATCCTACTACCTCCTTAAGGCAAGCATTAGTTAAAGCAGCTGCTACGCATATGGCTACCCAAGAGGTTAAACCCATTGGAGTGTTGCTGAGCGAAAAGAATATTGTCAACGCGATGGTGGGCTTGATGGCGACAGGAGGCTCAACTAATCACACCATCCATCTTGTAGCGATTGCCAAGGCCGCAGGGATTATCATTAATTGGGATGATTTCGACGCGATCTCTCAGATGACTCCCCTTTTAGCGCGTGTCTATCCCAATGGTAAAGCCGATGTGAACCAATTTGAGGCAGCCGGAGGGTTAGCCTTTGTGGTGCGCGAACTCTTGAGTGCGGGACTCTTGCATGAGGATTGTGAGACGATCATGGGAGAGGGCTTGCACGCCTACACTCAAAACCCTTATTTGCTAGAGGACAAACTCACTTACAAAGAGGGCGTGTTAGAGAGTTTAGACACCAATATTGTGCGCCCTGTAAAAGAGCCCTTTAGTGTAGATGGAGGACTAAGGACACTCAAGGGGAATTTGGGGCGTGCGGTGATCAAAATCTCCGCAGTTGCTCCAGAACACCAAAGAATCCAAGCTCCTGCCCTTGTATTCCACTCCCAACAAGAGTTTTCAGATCGCTTTAAACGGGGGGATTTGAATCGCGATTTTATCGCGGTGTTACCCTACCAGGGTCCGCGTGCCAATGGCATGCCCGAGCTACACAAACTCACCCCCATTTTAGGCACACTCCAAGATCAGGGCTTTAAGGTGGCGTTGATCACCGATGGGCGTATGAGTGGAGCATCGGGCAAAGTACCCGCGGCTATTCATCTAAGCCCTGAAGCTCTTCTGGGCGGGGCGATCGCGCTCTTGCAAGAGGGCGATGAGGTGCTCTTAGATGCTAAAGAGGGGATTTTAGAGGCCCTTGTAGAACCTACAGAGTGGCAGGCAAGGACGCCTAAACCCACTTCACGCGATCATTTTGGCAGTGGACGCGAGCTCTTTGCCGGCTTTAGAAGTGTAGCCACCAGTGCAGAAACTGGGGCAACTAGTTTTGGAAATTAAGGAGAATGCCATGCAAGCTAAAGAGATTTTAAATACCGGTCCACTTATCCCTGTGATCACCCTTGAAGACCCCAAGCAGGGTGTGCCTCTAGCCCGAGCCCTTCTAAAAGGAGGGATTAAGATTTTAGAGATTACTTTGCGCACACAGGGTGCGCTGGAGGGGATCGCGCGCATTGCCCAAGAAGTCCCCGAGGCAATTGTGGGCGCGGGCACAATCTTAAATGTTTCTATGTTGGAACAGGTTAAAAAGGCAGGGGCGCGCTTTGCTATCAGCCCGGGGATTAATGCCAAATTCGCCCAAGAAGCCAAAGGGGTGGATATTCCCCTTATTCCGGGGGTAGCCAGTGCGGGGGAATTGATGTTAGCCTTAGAATATGGCTTTGAGGCGTTAAAACTCTTCCCGGCTGAAGCGGTGGGGGGGGTGAAATTGCTCAAATCCTTTAGTGCGCCTTTTAAGGGGGTGCAATTCTGCCCCACTGGGGGAATCAGTTTAGAGAATATGCACAATTATCTAGCCCTAGATAATGTTTCTTGTGTGGGGGGCTCATGGCTTACTCCCAAAGAGTTGCTAGCCCATGCCCAATGGGATCAAATCACCCAAATTGCCAAAGAGAGTGTGGCGCAAGCGAGTTTGCTATAATGACGGCATGAAAACATCCATGAGCACAGACCCCCATCTAGTGTTGCGGGCTTCGGCAGGAAGCGGGAAAACTTTTGCGTTGGTGTTGCGCTATGTGGCTCTTCTTTTACAAGGAGTGCGCGCGCATGAGATTTTGGCAATCACTTTCACGAACAAAGCCGCTGCTGAAATGCAACTGCGCGTGCTCAAAGCTCTTGAAGAATTGCGTGCAAATGTAGCAAGCGACCACAGTATGGAATTTAAAAACACTGCCCTTGTGCAGGCTTTGCAGGACACTTATGGGCTTGATCCAAGTGTTATCGCGCCTCGCATTCCTGCTATTTATGCGCAATTCATGCAAGACAAGCCCCAGATCATGACCATTGATGCCTTTTTCCAAAGGATTTTGCGCAAATTTAGCCATTTTGTGGAAGTGAGCGCGCAATTTGCGTTGAGCGATTTAGACCCTCAAGAGAAACTTTTAAGTTTTATCCAAGCCCTTAAACCTAGAGATAGGGAGAGCTTGAAGCGTTTTTGTGCGCATGTTTTGGATTTTAGTAAAAGTTTCAGCACCACAGAAGCCCTAAAGTCCATTTTAGACCTCTATTATAGTGGCGTGCAGATGCAAGTTTCACAGACTAGCACACCCAATTTATCCGCCTTAGAAGAAGAAATCTTGGAGCGCGCACGCGCACTCCAAGCACAAATCCAGCAACGAGTCCCCACTCAAAAGGGTAAAGAAGCGCTCAAGTGTGCGAATCTGCAAGTTTTACTCTCTTCTCCCAAGCCCATTGTTGAAGGCGCAGACTATTGTTATTTTAAGAAGTATGGGCTTGGGGACCTCAACCCTGATTTTGAAACCCTTAAGGAGAAAATTATCTCTTACTACCAATTGCAAGAGGTTTTGATCTTGCAAGAAGTTGCCCATTTTTTAGCCCTCTATGCGACCCACACGCACAGCTCCACACAATTAGACTTTAACACCATCGCCCTAAAAACGCATGCCCTCTTGGCAGGAAATCTAGTAGATAGGGATTTTTTCTATTTTCGTCTTGATGGGCGCATTAGTCATATTCTAGTGGATGAGTTTCAAGACACCAGCGTGTTGCAATACCAAATTTTGCAACCCCTGATTGCAGAGATCAAGGCGGGCAGGGGGCAGAATTTGGCAGATCGGAGCGTGTTTTTCGTAGGCGATGTCAAGCAGAGCATTTATGGCTTTAGGGGGAGTTATAGCGATCTGTTTGTGCATGCGTGTGCGGAATTTGCAAGCAAGGAGCTAGACACCAATTACCGCAGTGATAAAGCCGTGCTGGACTTTGTCAACGCCACTTTTTCTGAAAAATTTAAGGAACAATACAGCGCGCAAAAAGCCCACCCCAATGCCCAAGAGGGTTTCCTCAAGGTGTGTAAAACGCACGATCTCTTAGAAACCCTCTGTGCTGAGGTATGCGTCCTATTAGAGGCTAAAGTTCCCCCCCAAGAAATCGCTATTCTATGTTTCAAAAACCAAGATGCGATCGCTATTAGAGATTTCATGCTCCAAAGCTCCCGACCTCCTTTGCAGGGCGTAGCTTTTATAAGCGAGACAGACGCGCGTCTATTAGCCCAAAGAGAGGTAAAAATTCTCCTGCACGCCCTCAAGCATGCTCTAGCGCCCCAGCAGAATAAACCCTACCATAGCACCTGCATGGCTAAACTCTTAGGGCTACCCCTGCACACGCCCCTGCAACTCCCCTCTTTTGACTCTAATCTTAGTGCCTATCTATTAGCTATTATGCGTACCTTTAAACTTTATAGCGATCCGGCGCGTCACCTGCTAGAACTTTCACTCAATCAGTATGATATAGAGCAATTCATCGCAATGCTAGAAAAGGAGGTGCCGGGCTTTAACCATACGGCATTGCAGGGGATCAAGATCATGACCATTCACAAGTCTAAGGGCATGGAATTTGGACATGTGCTTGTCGTCGAGCCTTTTGGGGGTAAAAGAGCGGACAACTCTAAGTTTTTCACCCTCTACGATCAAAAGCGTCTTAGACCTTTTTATCGACAAAAAGGTAGAGAACACTTTGATTCAGATTATGCAAAAGCCTTAGATACTCTCAAAGCGCGCAATACCCGAGAGGAACAAAATATCCTCTATGTGGCCTGCACACGCGCCAAACATAGCTTGATCGTAATCCAAGACCAACAAAAGAGTGTCTTTAATTGGGAAGAGAGGCAAGTGGGTTCTATTGCGCCCCAAACCCACACTCCACCACCCCAGCTCAAGTCTAGCACGCCCGCACTTTTGGAGAATCAACATGCCTTTGGCAGGCAGAGTGATCACTTGCAAAAGCAAACCCCCAGCTCTTCTGATGCGCATTTAGCCATGCGTTTTGGTCAAGCTTTGCACAAGGCACTAGAGCTCCATTACGGCTATGGAATTGCCTTAGTGCAGCTGCAACCCTACTTGCAACACCATTTTGCTTTTATGAGAGTGGAAGCCTCCCAAGTGCTCAAGCGTTTGCAAGCCCTGCAACAAGAACAATCCTTTAACGCACTCTTAAAGCGCGGAGCACTCAGTGTAGAACTCTCTTTTAAAATCGATCAAAGCGTGTTGCGTATGGACATGCTCATCTGTAATCCTCAAGAAAAACATGTGTGGATTTTAGACTATAAAAGCGGGTCTACCTACTCCCATATGCACCAGCAACAAGTCTTAGGCTACCAGGAGAGTGTGGGGCGCATTTATGCCCAATACCGTGTAAGTGGGGCACTCATCTATACCCTTGAATCAGGTGTACAGGTGCGCCCCATCTCTCTATAAGGACAGCGATGACTCAACCGCGCAAGAATCTTTTTTTAGACTTTATCAAGAGTGAATCCTTTGGAGGGATTTTTCTCTTCATTAGTGCCGTATGGGCAATGATTTATGCTAATTCTTTCTTGTCTACCTATTATTTTGAGCTATGGCACACCAAAGTAGGCTTTAATGTAGGAGAATTTTTCTTTGGTTTTTCCATCCATCAGTGGATTGATGATGTGCTCATGGCCTTGTTTTTTCTCCTGGTAGGCTTGGAGATCAAGCGCGAGGTACTCTATGGGGAGCTTTGTGGATTTGCCAAGGCAGCCTTTCCCGTGATCGCGGCTTTAGGAGGTATGATTGTCCCTGGGCTAATCTATCATAGCTTGAATGCTAATACAGCCAGTGCGCATGGCTTTGGGATTCCTATGGCTACAGATATTGCCTTTGCCTTAGGGGTGATTTTGCTCTTGGGTAAACGCGTGCCCCCCGCGCTTAAAGTTTTTTTAGTTACCCTAGCTGTGGCGGATGACTTGGGCGCAATTATCGTGATTGCGATCTTTTATAGCTCTAATTTATACATGACATGGTTGGCTGGATCGGGGGGAATTTTATTGGCGTTAATCTTGTTAAATGTACTGGGGGTGCGCTATTTGTGGATTTACTTACTCTTGGGGGTAGGATTATGGATCACCACATATAATAGCGGAATCCATGCTACCATTGCGGGTGTAGCTCTCGCCTTCACCATTCCCATTAAGATCACACAGCGCAAACAGGTTTTGCACAGTTTTGGCGCGATGATGGAGAGCTTTAAAAACGCGTTTAACCCCAAGACGCACAGCACCAATAAACCCCTAGACCAGGACCAGCGCGACATTCTCTACACTCTCCAAGATGCCACGAGAAATTTACAAAGCCCTTTAGAGCGCTTGGAACACGCCTTACACCCTTACAGCGCGTATTTCATCATGCCTCTGTTTGCGCTAGCTAATGCGGGGGTAGCTATTAATCAAGACTTGAATTTTAAGGTCGATGAAATTTTATGGGGCGTGATCTTAGGACTGGTGGTAGGAAAACCTATTGGTATTTTGGGGATCACTTTTTTGGCAGAAAAGCTTAAAATTGCTAAACGCCCCGATGGGGTGAGCTGGGGACAGATTCTAGGAGCGGGCATGCTCGCGGGCATCGGATTTACCATGTCCATGTTCATGGCTAATCTAGCTTTTGACAACAAGGATGCAATGGAAGTCTCTAAGATTGCCATTTTATTAGCCTCGCTGATCTCAGGTATACTGGGCACCCTCTATCTAGTTGCCGCACATAAAAGAATAAATCTTAAAGCCAAGCCTTAAGTAAAGTTACTATAATCGAAGTTTTGAATCTCAAAAAGGAAGTTTTATGAACCAAACTAAGGAAATCCTGACCTCAATTTTACCCCTCTTGGTGCTCTTTGCGATTTTTTACTTCCTCATTATTCGCCCTCAACGCGTGCAGGCTAAGAAACATAAGGAAATGTTGGAGGGCTTGCAAAAGGGAGATAAAATTGTCTCTCAGGGAGGGCTCATCTGTGAGGTGATCAAACCTGAGGCCAATTTCTTTAAAGTGCGTTTGAATGAGGGGTTAGAAGTCAAGTTAGCAAAAAATTATGTGGCTTATAAGTTGGATGAAGAAAGCGCAAATAACTCTGTTTCTTTGAAGAAAGAGGCACAGTAGTCTTTGGGGCGGGTGTTTAATGCGCGTTTGCTGATCTTTGTGATCGCGCTTGTCTTTGGCGTGGGACTTTCTTTGCCTAGCCTGTTACAAACTAAGGGACCTAAGATCACTCTAGGTTTAGACCTAAGGGGGGGGTTGAGCTTATTGCTAGGGGTGCAGATCGAAGAGGCGCTCAAGAATAAGTACACTTCTATGGCTACCTCGTTAGACTACGCCTTTAAGGCACAGAATATCTTGGTGAAAGACCTGCAATCCTCTCTGCGAGGGGTGGAGTTTGATCTACTAGACCCCGATGAAGCCAAAGCCTTAAACAAAATTTTGGAGGATTTTAGCAAGGAGGGCGTACAGGTCGATCACGCTCAAGAACATTATACTCTTTCTTTGAGCGCTGAAAAGGCTCAAGATTTTCAGTATCAAACTCTTTTGCAAGTCATTAGCACGATTAGAAACCGCCTTGATCAATTCGGATTAGCCGAACCCACTGTGCTCCAGCAGGGTAGGGACGCGATCCTGGTGCAATTACCCGGGATTAAGACCTTGGCTGAAGAACAGCGGGCTAAAGACTTGATCACCAAATCTGCCCATTTACAGATGATGGCAGTTGATGAGGAAAAGAACCCCTATCTAGCTGAACTCAGCCCAGAGGAAATCCATAAACTAGGTGATGTGGCCTTGCCCTATGCGCCCCAGAGTGGGGGGCAGGGTAAATTGCTCTTGAGGGCAATCCCTATTTTAGATGGAGAAATGCTCACCGACGCACAAGTAGCCTATGATAACAACAACCAACCCGTGGTGAGTTTTAGTTTAGATTCAAGGGGAGCTAAAATCTTTGGGGATTTTTCAGGGAGCAATGTGGGCAAACGCATGGCGGTGGTCTTAGACAATAAGGTCTATTCTGCTCCCTATATCCGTGAGCGCATTGGAGGGGGGAGTGGGCAGATTAGTGGGAGCTTTAGCGTGGAGCAGGCCAGTGACTTGGCTATCACGCTTAGAAGCGGGTCTTTGCGCGCGCCCATCAGTGTGCTAGAAAAGCGCATTATTGGACCGAGTTTAGGAGCAGATAGCATCCGCACTTCTCTGATTGCCCTAGCAGGGGCGTTTATTCTAGTCATCGCCTTTATGATTTTCTACTATGCGATGGCAGGGGTGATTGCCAGCGTGGCGTTGGTGGTGAATTTGTTTTTGATTATCGCCGTGATGGCGCTCTTTGGGGCAACCTTGACTCTGCCAGGCATGGCAGGGATTGTGCTCACTGTGGGTATGGCAGTGGACGCTAATATCATCATCAATGAGCGAATCCGCGAAGGGCTTAGGGGCAATGAAAGCGTGGTGCAGGCCTTGCATTCAGGTTATGCCAACGCTTCAAGGGCGATTTTTGACTCCAATCTCACCTCTTTAATCGCTTCCTTTTTACTCTATGCATATGGCACGGGCACGATTAAGGGCTTTGCGCTCACCACAGGCATTGGGATTCTAGCCTCTATTTTAACCGCCATCATTGGCACACAGGGCTTTTACCAAGCCATTGCCCACAAACTTTCCAAAAAGAAGGGGCTTTATTTTTGGTTTGGGATTAGCTTAAATACCCACTCTAAACCTTCTAAAAAGGTTACACATGGAACTCTTTAAGCGGGTTCGGGTTTTGGATTTTATGGGCTATGCCCGTTTTACCCTGCCTCTTTCGGGCGTGCTCGTGCTCGTCTGTGTGTTTTTGATCTTCTTCAAGGGGTTTAATTTAGGGGTGGATTTTTCTGGGGGGAGTGTGGTGCAGGTGCGCTTTGAAAAGGTAGTCAGCGTGGCTAAGGTGCGCGAGGTGGTGGCTACCCAGCTTAAGGGCGTGCAGGTGAGCGAATTTGGTGCGCCTGAAGAAATGGTGATTAAAATCCCTCTTTTAGCCACCCAGCAGGGCACTCAACAAGATTTAGGCGTGCAAATTAGCCAATTGCTCAATCCTTTAGGCAAGTTCGAAATCCGCAAGTTAGACAGCGTAGGGCCTAGAGTGGGAAGTGAGCTCAAAGAAAAGGGAGTCTTATCGCTAGTTCTAGCCATCATTGCGATGATGATCTATGTGAGTTTTCGCTATGAGTGGCGTTTTGCTTTAGCGGGCGTGCTGGCTTTAGCCCATGACACTCTGGTAACAGCGGTGAGTGTGATTGTGTTTAATATTGATCTCAATTTAGAGGTGATCGCCGCGCTCTTGACTTTGCTGGGCTACTCCATTAATGACACAATCATTATTTTTGATCGTATCAGAGAGGGCATGCTCGCACGCAAACAGCAGGACTTGAATACTCTCATCAACCAAGCGATTTCCAATACCCTAAGCCGCACCCTATTAACTTCGCTCACGGTGTTTTTCGTCTTGGTAGTGCTTTACTTCTTTGGCTCTAAAATCTTAGTGGGCTTTTCTCTACCCATGTTGGTGGGCACGATTGTAGGGACTTATAGCTCAATTTTTATTGCGCCTAAACTCGCCGTGTTGCTAGGCTTTGATTTAAGCAAGTATCATGACAAGGAACTCAAAAAGCTCAAACGCAAACAGGAAAAGGAGCGCCTACGCCAACTTTACGAGCACGGGCGTGTCTAGCTAAAGGAGAAACATGGACTGGGGTCGTGTCGCCTTTGTGATCTTTAGCTTGGGGAGCACCACTTCAGTAGCGGGTTTTTTGTACGAACCCAATGTGGTTGTCTTATTTGTTGCCCTCGCACTCAATCTCATCACCACTACGCTTAAAATTGGAGTGCAAAAACAATTCGCCTCCGAACTCTTAGGAGGATCGATTTCTGCCCTTTTGCACCTCATCCCCGCCTTTATCTTTTTGCAAATTCTCAATAATTCTATTTTCACCTACACCCTCATGGTTGGCGCACTTTTGAGCAATGTTTTTTGTTTGATTTTGATTATCATCGATGGCACTAAAAACATGGATACGGAGTATTAATGCAACACTACAACGCACACAGCATAGAGCAAAAATGGCAGGCAATTTGGACTCGGAGCGGGGTGTTTGAGCCCCTTGAGGATTTAACAAAACCCAAAAAGTATATCTTAAGCATGTTCCCCTATCCCAGCGGGGCGATTCACATGGGACATGTGCGCAATTACGCCATCGGGGACGCACTAGCGCGTTATTACCGCCAAGTGGGTTATAATGTTTTGCACCCGATGGGCTTTGACGCCTTTGGTATGCCCGCAGAAAATGCAGCCATTCAATACGGTGTGCACCCTAAGAAATGGACTTATGAGAATATCGCTAAAATGCGCGAGGAATTTCAGGCATTGGGCTTTTCCTTTTCTCAAGCACGAGAGTTTGCCACCTGCGATCCCCATTACACTAAGATTGAGCAGGGCTTTTTTATCGAAATGTATAAAAAAGGTTTGGTCTATCAAAAAGAGGCGTGGCTAAATTGGTGTCCTAAGGATAAAACCGTTCTAGCTAACGAGCAGGTTATCGAGGGGAGATGCTGGCGCTGTGATACTCCTGTGGTGCAAAAGCAGATGCCCCAATACTACTTAAAAATCACAAAATACGCCGAAGAACTCTTAGCAGAACTCAAAACCCTAGAGGGGTATTGGCCCAGCCAAGTCTTGCGCATGCAGGAAAACTGGATTGGCAAATCCCAAGGTCTTGTTTTCCACTTCAATCTAGCCCCTAAGAGTATTGCTCTCTTAAAAGAACAATACCGCCAAATCGAGGTCTTCACCACCCGTATTGACACCATTTATGGGGTTACCTTTATCGCCCTAGCCCCCGGGCATCCCATTGTGGGCGCGCTTTTAAAAGGAAAACATGTAGACCCTGCCAGTCAGCAAGCCATTGTAGAGATGCAAAACACTTCTGCGCGCGCACGCGCTTTAGAGAAAAAGGGGGTGTTATTGCCCTTGCAAGCCCTGCACCCCTTAACTCAAGAACGCATCCCTATTTATGTAGCTAATTTCGTGCTAGAGAGTTATGGAAGCGGGGCACTCATGGGTGTGCCTGCACACGACACACGCGATCACGAATTTGCCACGCTTTTAAATATCCCTATCAAACAAGTCATCAACGAAGAGGGGGTTTTAGAACACAGCGATACCTACAACGGACTCACCCCCGCTCAAGCGCGCGAAAAATTAAGCGATCTTTTTGAAGGACAGGATTTGGGGCAGCGTGTCACCCATTATCGCCTGCAGGATTGGGGGATTAGTCGCCAACGCTACTGGGGTGCGCTCATCCCAATGGTGCGCTGTGAACACTGCGGTCTTGTGCCAGAAAAGCTAGAAAACCTGCCCATCTTACTTCCTGAAGATGTGCAAATTGATGGAGAAGGCAATCCCTTAGAAAAGCACTTAACTTTCAAGGCATGTTCATGCCCTATGTGCGATCGCCCCGCTCAAAGAGAGAGCGACACCATGGACACCTTTTTCCAATCCAGCTGGTATTTCTTGCGCTACGCCACGCCCAAAGAACTTTGGGAACACCAAGCCTTTGAACCCCAAGCACTCGCCTATTGGCTGGGTGTAGATGAATACATCGGCGGGGTGGAGCATGCGATCTTGCACCTGCTGTATGCGCGCTTTTTTACTAAGGTCTTGCGCGATTTGGGCTATTTGCGCCTAGATGAACCCTTTACATGTCTAACCACACAGGGCATGGTGCTTAAAAATGGAGCTAAAATGAGTAAATCTAAGGGGAATGTGGTGAGCCCCCAAGAGATTTTAGAAAAGTATGGCGCAGACATCGCGCGGCTTTACATCCACTTTGTCGCTCCGCCTAGTAAAGAACTCGATTGGAATGACAAAGCCCTAGAGGGTGCAGCCCGCTTTCTCAAACGCTTTTATGAGAAATCCTTTTTAGCTTCACCCTGCGATCACCCCCCCAAGTTAGAAAATCTCAACCCCGCAGAAAAGCAGGCACGCCAAAAAGTGCATTTAGCTTTGCAAAAATGCCATGCCATCTTTGAGAAAAAACAACCCGGTTACCCCTTTAACACCCTTATTGCTGCATGTATGGAAGCCCTCAATGCGTTAGAAAAAACCACTAACCCTGCCCTTTGGAGCGAAGCCTACTACATTTTAACCCACATCTTAGAGCCCATCATTCCCCATGTGTGCTCAGAAGTCGCCCAGCGACTCTTTAAATGCCAAAATTTCAAATCCCAAGAAGTAGATTCACAAGCTTTAGAACAAGAAAAGATTGAGATTGCTATTAGCATCAATGGTAAAAAACGCGCGAGTGTGGTTGTGGATAAGGATTTAGATCGCGATGCCCTTGTGGCCCAAGCCAAAGAGCAGGTGCAAAAATGGTTAGAGGGTAAACAAATTCTTAAGGAAGTAATTGTACCCGATAAGTTGGTGAATTTTGTGTTGCGATGAGGGCTTTGGTTATGGCGTTAGGGTTTGTTTTAGGTGGCTGTGGCTATAAGCCCATTGCCACCTTCGCGCAGAATGCACTAGGGCAGGGTATCTTCGTGCGCCTGATTGTGAATTTACCCAACCCGCGTAACTCCGTGCAATTTAAGGATATGCTCAATCGGATCATTGTGCAACGCTTCCAAAACACCCTCACCAGCGAAGCACAGGCCGATTCTATCATCACCATAGAAATCACCCGTGTGATTGACACTTCCATCAGTCAGAACCAAGAGGGTTTTACTACCTTCTATCGTGCGACTGCCTATGTGGATTACACCTATGACAATAAAAAAGGCGCGGTGAAAACATTCAAAGATACGGGCTATTATAATTATGCAGTTTCTTTGCAAAATCCTTTGACTACTTATAAAAATCGCCTCTATGCGATCGCGCAAGCCTTGAACCAAACTCTAACCCAATTTGTGGCTCAAATTGCCTATGAGGGCAAGCTCAATAAATGAATTTAAGTGCGTTTCTCACCTCCCTAGCACAGGAATACGCTCCTTTCGATCCAACGCGTTTTCCTAAAGTCTATGCACGCTTTTTGGAACGCTTTAGCGATAATACACCTAAAATTCAGATTATCGGCACAAATGGCAAGGGGAGCACAGGGCGTTTTATCACTTTGCTTCTGGAGCAAGCGGGCCTAAAAGTGCTACATTTCACTTCCCCTCATCTGTTAAGTTTTCGTGAGCGCTTTTATACACAAGGCTCTATTATTTCTGAAAATGCCCTGCAAGAAGCGCATGCCCATTTGCATAAGTATTTGCATAAATTGCGTTTAGATTCTCACATTAGTTATTTTGAATACGCCACTCTCTTAGCGGTCGTGTTAGCTCAAGACTGCGATTTGATGGTGGCAGAAGCCGGACTTGGAGGCGCGTTGGACAGCACTACGCATTTGCACGCGCGTCGTGCATTGGTCTGCACACCCATTAGCCTGGATCACACCGATCGCTTGGGTAGCACACTTTCAGAAATAGTCCATACCAAATTGGCAGCTATGGGAAGTTTGGAGCCTAACACTCCCATCATCTTAGCTCCTCAAGACCCCAGCGTCCAAATGCAGGCACAAGAAATGGCAATGAGCCATAGCTTGCCCCTCTTTTTAGTCAATCCCCCCTCTCCCACCGCTTGTATCTACGCCAATCACTACGCCTATCCGCTCTTTCTAGCCCAAAACCTTCAAACTGCATTGGATAGCCTAGAAGTACTTCAACTTCCCCATAACCCTGCTACTATCCCACCCCTAGATTTACGCGGACGCTTTGAAATCCTGGAGTCTAATTTAATCTTGGATGTAGTGCACAATGTGGGTGGCGCAAAAGCATTAAAAGAGGCCTTGCAACAGAATTTTAAAGATCAAAAAATCCACTTAGTTTATAATAGCTACGCTAGGAAGGATGTGCGGAGTATTTTGGAGTGTTTGCGATCTGTCATTGCGCGCGTGTGGGTCTTCAAGGTTGAAGATATCCAGATCATGGAGCTGGAGAAATTGGAAGATTTACTAGAGAAATTACATCTAGCGTGGGAAATCTTTTCATGGAAAAAATTCTACGCTCTCAAAGAAGAAAATCTTTGGGTCGTGGGAGGTTCTTTCAGTGTTGTGGGAACATTTTTAAGGGAGTATGATGCGGGATAAGCTTGTGTTAACCATCATTGATGAAAGCGGTTCCAAGCAGCTTAGACTCTCTAAGAATGTGAAGCGATATTGTTTAATTACGGCTTGTGTCGTGCTTTTATGCGTGGTAGCTGGAGGAATAGGATTAGGTTATTTGGTACAAAAACTGGGTCAGGTGACTTTAGAGAAACGCATTACAGAGGCTAACTACAAAGAGCTTTACCAAAAAAATAACACTCTCAAACAAAATATCCAGTATAAAACCCAAGAAATCGCCTTGGTGAGTCAGCAAATCAAGACTTTGGAGAACATTCTCAAAATTGATAAAGGCGATACGCTCAACGCGCAGGCCTATGGCCACATCAACTTGGAATCACTCCCCCTATCCAGTAAAAACTTAGCCCTAACTCTCATCCCTAATGGTGTGCCTTTGGCAACTTATACGCAGAAGAGCTTCACAGCTCCCATTCCCAACAGACTACAGGCACATGCGGGCTACGATTTTAGCACTCCCCCTAGAACTCCTGTTTATGCGAGTGCTAGTGGGGTGGTGGATGTGGTGCTTTTGAGCAAGCAGGGGTATGGGAATTTGGTGCGCCTAGAACATGCCTTTGGATTTAGCTCCATTTATGCACACTTAAGCGAAATCGTAATGAAACCCAATAGTTTTGTGCAAAAAGGGGATTTAGTGGGCTATAGTGGCGATGCTAAAAGTGCCTATTCCAAAGGTCTTCACTACGAGATTCGTTTCTTAGGGCAGGTGGTAGACATGCCCGCTTATCTTGCATGGAGTTTAGATAAGTTTGAAGTGATTTTCCAAGAGGAGTCGCCCATTAACTGGAAGAACCTCTTTTATAGCATTGAGGACATTACCAAAACCCAGAATTACACTCCCCGCTCTTACTCTGCCAAAGGTGTTCCCAATGTGGCTCAATAGGCGTCTGATTTTAGTCTTCACCTACCCCGATGGGAGCAAATCCCTCAATGTACACACTCTTTACAAACAAATTGCCTACTATATGCTCTTGTTCGTGCTCAGTGTCCTCTTATTTTTGATTGCTGTGCTCTATCTTTTTGAGACTCAAATCACTCAAAATAAGAAACAGATTACAATCTTACGGGCTGAATTTGAAAAGAGTTCACAAATCCATGCGCGTTTAAATCAAGAAATGCGTGGGTATGTGGAAGATTTACTCTTAGCAGGTGAGCGGGTCAATGATTTAGAAAATCTTGTGGGCATAGAAAATGACACCCAAGAAGATCAGACCCCCTTAAGCGCTCGTTTAAATATGGCCAGTATCACGGGTGCACAGAAGAGTTTCATTATGCGTTTCATTCCCAATGACAACCCTCTGGAATCCTATCGCAGGATTTCTAGCGAATTCCAACAGCGCTATCACCCCATCTTACACCGCATGCAAAACCATACAGGTGTGGACTTGAGCACACCTGTGGACACTCCTGTCTATGCCACAGCTAATGGAGTGGTGGGCATGGCGCACAATGGCTGGAATGGGGGTTATGGGCGACTCATCAAACTTTATCATCCCTTTGGCTTTAAGACCTACTATGCTCACTTGCATAAAATCGTGGTTAAAGATGGAGAATTCGTCAAAAAAGGGCAACTCATCGGTTATAGTGGAAGCTCTGGCATGAGCACGGGACCGCATCTTCATTACGAAGTGCGTTTCATGGACAAGCCCATCAATCCCATTTTTTTCATTAAATGGAATATGAAAAACTTCGACTTTATCTTCACACAAGAGAGGAATATTGCATGGCCATCTTTACTAACGACCATAAACAAGCTGCTAACGGGTCTGCCACCATCATCGCCCAAGGAAGCAAATTCCAGGGAACTTTGAACATGGACTGCCATCTGCACATTGATGGTGAAGTGGAAGGGACGATCCATTCTAGTAACACTGTTGTCATCGGCAAAAATGGGGTCGTGGTGGGAGATATTTTTGCACCTAGATTGGTTGTCAGTGGCAAATTCAATGGAAATGCACAGGCCGATGTGATCGAAATCATGCCTTTGGGCTTTGTGGATGGTAAGATTATCAGCTCTGAGCTGGTTATCGAGCGTAAGGGAATTTTAGTGGGGGAAAGCCGCCCCAAGGACAACGCCCACCCTCTTTTGGACAATAAAACCAATCTCTTAGAAAAGAAGGCCTGATTGATCCAAGCTAGCTTTCATAGCGCGCTTTCAAAAGGGTTTGAGAGCACAATTCTCATCGTGCAAGACGACGCGCAAGCACGTCAAGCTTCCCAAGTGGTGCGTTTCTTTGCTCCTCAAAAAGTCCTCTTCATCTTCCCCGAACTTAGGGCTCACTACTTGGATGACATGCGCGCCTTTAGCGCAGAGTTAAGCGCGCTCTTAAACCAGTTGCGCTTGTTTTACCAAGCCAAAGAAGCTAAGAAAGATTGCTTGCTCATCGCTCCTCTAAGCGCGATTCTGCACCCTCTGCCCAAGTCTTTTTTATGCCAAAGTTTCACTATCCAAGCCCTAGAAGCTACTCCCTTAGACGCGCTGCAAGCACGCCTACGCGCCTATGGTTATGAATTTGTAGACATGGTGGAGTTGCCCGGTGAGGTGAGTATGCGCGGGGATATTATGGACATTTTCACTCCCGGATCTCCCAAACCCCACCGCTTGAGCTTTTTTGGAGAGGAATGCGAGGACATTAAAACCTTCGATCTAACCACCCAGTTAAGCGATCCCCAACTCTTAGAGTGCCTAGAAATTCCCCCCGCGCTCTTCAGCCTCACTCCAGAGCAACACGCTACCCTTCTAACACGCCTAGAGAGTTTAAAAACAGATAGTTTAGTGCCTGATATTGCCTCTCTAGGTTTTTGGGCGTTACAAGATTGGGGGATGTGGCTTTGGGAGGAAGATAGTGCCCTCTTGAGTGCAGAGGCTTATCAAGAAGCCCAAGAATATGCCTGTTTGGAGCACATACCGCAATTAGAAAAAATCCTAGCCCTACCCCAACTTAGGCATCCCCCCGGGTATCAAGATTTGCACCTACCTCTAAAAAATCTCTCCGATTTTTGTGCCCTGCACCCCCAGCACAGCATCACACTCTTACACCGAGCCCATGAGAGTTTACCTCCCCTAGAGGCGCATGTTAAACCCTATATTTCAGATTGCGTGTTGCATTTTAGCACTCCTACGGAGATTTTTATCTCTGCACACACTTATCCTAAACCCCCAAAAGCTAAACCTCTCAACTTCGCTCTCAGTGAGCTTAACAGCGGGGATTTTGTGGTGCATGAGGACTATGGCGTGGGTCTTTTTCAGGGACTGGTACAACAAAGCGTGCTAGGAAGCGTGCGCGACTTTATCGCCCTAGAGTATCAAAACCACGATCGCCTCTTTGTACCTGTGGAAAACCTACACTTATTGGAGCGCTACATCGCCCCCAACACACCCACGCTGGATAAATTAGGTAAGGGAGGTTTTAGCAAACTCAAGGCCAAAGTGCGTGCGGAGCTTCTAGGGCTGGCTGAGGATATTATCAGTGCACATGCAGAGCGCATGTTGCTTGAAGGGGTGAAAATTGCGCCCGATACCACCCCACTAAAAGCCTTCCACAACGCGCGCCCCTTCAAGCTCACAGAGGATCAAGATCGCGCCATAGAGGAAGTGTTGAGCGATCTAGCCAGCGGGCAGGTGATGGATCGCTTGCTCAATGGAGATGTGGGTTTTGGCAAAACCGAAGTCGCTCTTGTGGCAATCTACACCCTTGCTCTAGCAAAACGCCAAAGCGCACTCTTTGTGCCCACTACACTTTTATCTAGCCAGCATTTTGTTACCTTGCAAGCCCGCTTAAGTCCCTTTAATATCACCATTGCCAAACTCGATCGCTTTAGCAAGGACAAGGCGCGTGTTTTAAAAGAATTGCAAGAAGGGCGCATTGATGTGGTGGTAGGAACGCATGCGCTCTTAGGAGCAGAGTTTAAAAATTTGGGATTGGTGGTGGTAGATGAGGAACACAAATTTGGGGTCAAGCAAAAGGAGGCGATCAAGGCTTTAAGTCAAAATGTGCACCTCCTTAGCATGTCTGCTACCCCCATTCCCCGGACCCTGAGCATGGCTTTAGCCAAGATCAAGGATATTAGCTATTTGGCCACTCCTCCAGAGAGCAAACCTCCCGTGCGCACCTTTGTGAAAGAAAAAACCCCCGCTTTGCTCAAAGAGATCATTTTAAGGGAGCTGCGGCGCAAGGGTCAGGTGTTTTATATTTATAACCATATCCAAAGCATGCCTATGGTCCAAAAAATGTTGCAGGACCTTTTGCCCCATCTTAAAGTGGAAATTTTGCACTCTAAGACCCCGGCGCTCCAAGCGGAAAGTTTGATTTTGGAATTTGCACAAGGGGGTTTTGAGGTCTTGCTATGCACCAGTATTGTGGAATCGGGGATTCATCTACCCAATGCTAACACAATCATCATTGACAACGCGGATAGCTTTGGGTTGGCCGATTTGCACCAACTCAGGGGACGTGTGGGGAGGGGTATGCATGAGGGGTTTTGTTACTTTCTGGTAGAAGGCAAACAAAATTTAAGTCCGAGTGCGACTAAGCGACTGCTCGCTTTAGAAAAAAATGCCAGTTTGGGGAGCGGGGCGCATATTGCCCTGCATGACTTAGAAATTCGTGGTGGGGGAAATCTTCTAGGAAGCCATCAGAGCGGGCACATTAAGAGCATTGGTTATGCGTTGTATGCGCGTATGCTCGAAGATGCACTGCAGGAAAAGAGTGGGTCTGTGGGGGCGCGTGGCAGTGTAGAGCTCAAACTGGCCGTGAGTGGGTTTTTAAATGCGGAGTTAATCACTAGTGATGCCCTGCGCTTAGAGTTGTATCGGCGTTTGTCGCTTTGCCAAACAAGCGCGCAGGTGATAGAAATTGCCCATGAAATTGAAGATCGTTTTGGGGCATTAGACCCGATGAGTGCGCAGTTCTTGGCAATCATGCGTATTAAAATCTTGGCTAACCAACTCCAAATCCCCAAGATCACCCACCACCACCAGCATATCACGCTACACCTCCCCCAACCTGTCCACTTACAAGCCCCCAGCAAGGACGATACTCAAGTACTAGAAACCTTGCTAGGATATTTAGAACGCGCCTTAGTGTGTTAATCCTCAGACTCTGCCCGCTTGTCTATCAAGTTTTCTATCTTAACCTTTAACTTTTGCTCCGACTCGCTTAAAGAATCTGCGCTCTCTTTAACCAACATGATCACACTACAATCATCGGTCGTTTTTTCTTTAACCCGTGTTTCTAGCAAAGTTTCTAAGGAAGCCTGCACTTGATCGCGCATGCTCTGTGCGCGCGACATTCATATAATCTTGCAATATAGTTACTAAGGTGCGTTCTCTATTGCGGTAAAAGGATTCGCCCGCGCCATCAGACATCAGCACAAAGCCCGTAAAATTCTTATCGCTCAATTTGCCCTTAAACACTTTTGTGCTTAAAGGGGCATCTTTAGAAGTGGTGAAGATAGTCTCATTGCTAAATTCGCCATTTTATCGGGGTGGCTTGCCACCACTAAAGTGCGATCTTTTAGCACCCCGCAGATGCCATCGCCTAAGTGCAATAATAAAAATTCATCGCCATTAATAGCCACTGCAAGCAAAGTAGAAGCGAGATCCTGCAAATTAAAAGCCTTGTTTTGGATTGTTTCCTGCAATTTTTGTAATCTATCTTGCAAGGTGGTTTTTAATTGGGGGCTAGCTGACACAGAGCAGCGCCACTCTTTTTTAAAACGCTCTACAAGTTGCTTTTCTTCTTCAAAAACTTTTTCTAGCTCTTGCATACAAGCGCTTAGGTGGAGTTCGTGGAGTGCGCTTAAATCCTCAGCGCGCCAAATGTCTTGAACTCGAAACTCTTGGATGCGCTCTTGCAAGGTGGTGCAACAAGTGTTGAGTGCTTCTAATCGCTCTTGCAGGGTATTTTCTAGGGCTGTGACTTTGCTTTTAAAACCCTCTAACTCTTGTTGGCGCTTTTGTATAGTTTGGAAGTTTTGCACTTGGGTTTCTAGGATTGCAAAGTGTGCTACAAAGCTCTTGTATTCAAGATTGCCTAAAACATCTTTGGTCGGGGGTGTTGGAGTGAATGGAGGGTTATTGAGGTTAGAATTTTTGATAGCATGTCTTACTTTATCAACAGCACGCTCTGCTTGGACTTGCAAGCTTGAGCTCAAATGTTGTAAGGTGCGCTTGAGCTCTTGGCTCTGTGTGGCGTAGTCTTCATAGTCTGTGAACCACCCACCAAAGA
>NZ_FZMA01000043.1:0-17526 GCF_900197775.1 Helicobacter salomonis | reverse complement strand
TGATTGGCGATGTATTGTTTGATCACTTCCAAAGGCGCGCCTTCTGCGGAAGATATAGAGTATGAGTATTCAAAGAGCAGGCACTAACTATCCGCCTAGTCAAAGCTAGGGGTTTGGGGTGGGGGGGAAATAAAGAAGTGCTTAAGGATTGCATAAATTAGCCTGGGGATTGGGACATCAAAAATAGGGAACATAAGACTCTAAACAGAACAATCTTACTTGAAGCCACGACTCTCTGCTAAGGTTAAAATTCCCTAGCTTGAGCTTAGAGCATGTCAAAAGCCCCTATCAACGCCGACTTTTCTCACGCACCAGGTGCACTAATTCCAAAGCGTGTACACGAGGTAAATCTGCAATCATGCCATGCCCCAAGTTGAAAATAAAACCGGGGTCTTTGCCCATCACTTTCAAAATGCGCTCCACTCCCTGAATCATCGCCTCTTGGCTGTAAAGGCGCGCAGGCTCCAAATTCCCCTGCAAGACATAGCGATCCCCTAAAATCTCTTGTGCCATCTTTAAGGGTGTGCCCCAATCACAGCCAAATACCTCAAAATCTCCATTCAAATGCCCTAAATACGCCCCAACGCCCTTAGGGAAGATAATTAGGGGAACATTGGGGTGCTTGGCTTTAAGCGCGTGGGTGATCTGTTGGATATAGCTCCAGCCAAAGGTTAAATAGGCTTCTAACTCCAGCGCGCCCGCCCAAGAATCAAAGAGCATGAGCGCGTTTGCCCCCGCCTCTGCCTGCTTGGACAAATAGGCGATAAGTTCAGCGCTGAGTTTTTCCAACAAAGCGTGCAAAACCTGAGGTTGGCCATAGAGCAATTTTTTAGAGTGCTGATAGGTCTTGCTCCCCTGCCCTTCGATCATGTAGGTGGCTAAAGTCCAAGGCGCACCACTAAAACCGATCAAGGCCTTAGATTTATCCAACTGCGCACGCACATTAGCTATAATCTCATAGACATAACCTAATTGCTGGTGAGCCTGTGGTTTTAGGGCTTGGATGTCCTCTAGGTTGGTGATGGTGCGTGAGAATTTAGGGCCCATATTGGGGAGGAATTCTAGGGGTAACCCCATGGCGTGGGGCAGGAGTAAGATATCGCTAAAGAGAATGGCTGCGTCTACATCCAAAATTTCGATGGGCTGCAGGGTTACTTCTGTGGCTAGCTTAACATTAGCGCAAAGGTCTAAAAAATGCTTAGCCTGTCTGCGCACTTCTTGGTATTCGCTCAGGTAGCGCCCCGCTTGGCGCATCAGCCAAATGGGGGTGTAGGGGGTGGGTTTTCTAAAGCATGCGTCAATAAAAATCATATTCATCCTTTAAGTAGGGTTTAAGGTCGATTTTAGCGCGCATACACTCTACAATCTTGCCATGCAGGCGGGCATAGATACTAGCTAAATCGAGTTGGTGGTTGTAGAGGGCTAGAGTGGCTTCTAAGTTTTCTTGCAAGCCACGCATAAAAAATTCTTGCATGGCATGGTAGTCTTCTAACTCTACCCCCAAGGAAGCGAGTAGTCTATAAGTATAGGTATCAACCACCAGCACGGGGCGCAAACAAGCGTAATTTAAAATGCTGTCCGCACTCTCAAAACCAATCCCTTTCTGGACTAAGAGCCACTCTCGGTCTACTTCCACTTGAAAACTTGCGAAGGTCTTAAAATCCTCCAAAATGTGTTGGCTTAAGGCGATCAAATAATGCGCTTTTTGTTGGTAAAACCCGCTGGGTGTAATGAGTTTGGCTAGGTCTTCTTGAGAGATATGAGATAAATTGTGTAGGCTTCGATCGGGGTCTAAACTCAACATCTCTGTATTTTTAAGTTGATCCAAACTTTTTTGCACCTTTTCAAATCGGGCGCGTTGCGTAAGAATTGCCCCCACCACTACTTCAAAACTCCCCGCACTGGGCCACCACAGGGGTGGAGCGTTTTTAAGTAGGTTTAAAGCTTTTAGGGCTTTAAGAATGTGAAAGGCGCGATTCAAAGAAAGCGTACCAACACCATACCGCAAAAGGCATTGCCCTTGTAGACTTCCACGCGATAAATGCGCCCACTTGTGTCTACAGAAAAACGCGAGGCGAGATCGCGACGGGCAACTTTCACTCCTACTTCATTGGGTTTATCCCCCTCATTGGGTCGAGAAAATCCGATAATATTCACACGATACCCCTTTTTGGGGAGTACCTTGAAACTTCCCTTCACATTGACAATGCTCGCCAAAGCAATCTGTTGAGTTTTGTTGTCAATCTCTATGTGAATGTCTTTAAGGCTATAATCAAAGGGCATGTATTCGGGTACAAAACGAGTCATTAATTTGTTGCCATATTTGAGCCACACTTGATTTTTGCGAGGCAACAAACCCAAGATGTAGCTTTGCGAATCCAAAGGAATTTGATGGATTGACGCGTTTTTAGGGAAAGGGAAAAACCTCAAATGATCGCGCAATCCATAGAGAGGCAGAGTGGTGTTGCGGTTGAGGGTTACTTGAAGCGTGCGATCATTGATGAGGCGATAGATCGCTAGAGGGGTCAGAGTGAAGTCCTTGCTATAACGAATGCCTAATTCTTGTAACATGCCCTCTACAGCTAAGAGGTGGTAATAAACGCGCTGGGCTAGAGAGAGCTCCTTGCTGGCCTCATTGGCAAAAGCGGGTTTGTCATGTTTGATGGCAAAATAGGTCAAGGCTTTTTCCATCTCCTTATCGCCCCTGGCTGTGTGTGTGTTATGGATATGGTAACGATGCAAGGGTTTGAGCAAGTGGGTATTGATGTGTTGGGTGGTCTTCAAAGAAATATCCTTGAGGTCGCCAAAATTTACATGGGTCAAGGCATTTTGATCGATAATGAAAGAATTACCCCAACGCCTCGGATTGAGCAAGGCACTTTCATAGCGGGGGCGGTAGAACCCGCTTCCATCATGCAGGTGTAAGATTGCATTCACATCTGGGGTTGTGATGAGGTGTTTGATAGATTGGATGAGTGGATATTCTGGGTCATTAGGACTTAAATAGGCAAACTTGCGATTCAAGTCACCGTAAACTCCCCGATGGTTCAAAAGCATCGAATACTTGTTGAGCACGGGCACTACCCACACGGAACCCGATAAGATTTTATAATGTGTTAAGAAAATATTAGTGGTGTTGAACCCTCCGGGTTCATCGCCCTGAATGCCCCCCATGAGTAAAAGTGTAGGTCCTTTTTGATCCCCAATTTTCTTCACCACATGGACGGACTTTTCCGCCTGAGCCAAACATGGCAATACAAGCATCAAACATAGCAACAAAGGTCTCATAAGCGCTCTCTTGAATTAAGGTAAGGTTGCCATTATATCCAAAAAGCTGAGGGATCGCTCCACAAAAAAAGGAATAAAAAATGCTTGAAATATTCTATCTTGTTAGAAGGATGCGTTATGAGAGAAAAGATGTTAGAAGTATTCAAAAAGCACTTGGGTGCGATTGACCCCGCCGATCTGGGCATTTTAGACACTCAGCACAAGACTAGCAAAATCCAAAACTTTAATCGCGAGATCAAGGGTCTTAATGAGAGCATTGGGGCGTTGCAAACCTTGCAGATTGCCTGCCAAAAACTCCTCAAGTTAGAGTCAGATGCTCATGAAAGCATGCAAGAAGTAGTGCAGAAAGCGCGTTTTAAAGAGCAGGGCCTCTTTGGCATGTGCCTGCAGATTATTTTAGATTCCCAAGAGCCCTTGCAAATCCAAATACCCCACCCCTTGGAATTACTTGAATCAAAGGGCCTAGTGGCGATGCGCCAAAGCTTGGAGCAGGGGTTAGTGCAGATCAAAGACGCTCTGGCGTCGATTCAAGAGAGTGTGGCCAGCAAGCAGGTTTTCCAAAAACCCCCCACACTCAATACACCTCACTTCGACAAAGATGTTTTATCGAGTCTTATGAAGACTTCTTAAGGGACTGAAACCACTCATTGCTAAGGAGAGGATGGGTGGCATCCGCAGTCTTAGCGTGCGAATGTTGTTTTATTTAACCTAAAAAAACTTTAGTAGTCTCTGTTGCTTAAAGTCCGCATAATTAGAAGTGGCATAATTAGCAAAGGGGGTGATGGTGATCCCTCCGCGTGCGCTAAAGTGTGCTTGCACTTCTAGGTATTTGGGTTCTAAAAGGGCAACCAAATCGTTTAAAATCTTACCTACGCAATCCTCTCCAAAAACCCCCTCATTGCGGAAACTAAATAGATAGAGCTTGAGCGATTTGCTCTCTACCATTTTTAAATGCGCGATATAGGCGATACGCACACGCGCAAAATCAGGCTGGGCGGTGATGGGGCAGAGGCTGGTAAACTCTTGGCTCTCCAAGCAAGTAAAAATGTCCTGCCCCGGGTGGGGGTTGTCAAAGGCCTCCAGCAGGTGGGGGCTATAGGTGATAGGATAGCTTGTTTTACCCCCTAAATGACTCAAACTCTCAAGCATGCAAGACTTCAACACAACGCCCGCAAAGATCGTCTTGGGGGGCTAGGAAACGCCAACAACGCGGGCATTTTTCTAAAGAGGCGCGTGCTAAAACAAAATCGGGGGTTTCTAATAACATGCCCTCTGTATTGCCCTCCCATACGCCTACGGCGCTCACCATGAGCCACTCCACATAATGGGTAAATTCCAAATCCTGGGGGTTTTTAAAGTAAATTTGCACCTCTAGGGAGGTTTTAACCTGCTTGTCCTTTTTAAGTCCGTCTAGTGCCTCGCTAAAGCGCGCACGCAACTCTAAGGGGCGTTCAAATTGATCGAGCACGCTCTGGGCTTGCGTCCCTTCAAACAAGAAAGGCATTTTAAGATCAAAGACACCGCCCCCTGCTAGTGCTACTTCTTTAAATAGAGGGCTGGCATGTTCTAACACCTCCTCAATGGTATAGGTGAGAATGGGAGCGAGCGCAAAGCTCAAATGGTGTGCTAAATAGAGCATGGTTGTTTGAATCGCGCGCCTAGCAGGATCATTTTTGGCATCGCAATATAGGCTGTCTTTGCAGATATCCATGTAGATTCCGCTTAGATCATTGGCGATAAAGGCAAAGAGCTTTTGCAAGCCCTTGACAAAGTCGTATTCTTTAAAGTGTTCTTGCACTTGGGCAAAGACCTTTGAGCTGAGGGCTAAAATCCAGCGATCCACTAGGCCTAAATCTTGCAGAGGGGTTAAGCTCTCTAACCCAGCCGTGTTAGCCAGCAAAAAGCGCAGGGTGTTACGCACTTTTTTATATCCTTCAGCAGTTTGGGCAAAGAAAGCATGTGAAACGCTCAAATTATCTTGGTAATCATTCATCACCACCCACAGGCGCAAAATATCACTGCCATAAGTGTTGAGCACCTCATCTAAAGAAAAGACATTCCCCTTAGATTTGCTCATCTTATGCCCCTTAGCATCCACGGTGAAGCCATGTGTGAGCACGCCTTTAAAGGGCGCGCGGGAGTGCTTGATACAGCTCAAGAGTAGAGAGCTTTGAAACCATCCGCGGTGTTGATCGCTCCCTTCTAGCACTAAATCGCTAGGATAAACCCCCAAGCGTTCCTCGCACACCGCCTTAAAAGTGCTCCCACTATCAAACCACACATCTAAGATATGGGTGTTTTTCTCTAAATTAGGGGCTAGGTGCTTGAGCTGTGCTGGCAAAAGCTCCTCTACACTCTGCTCCCACCACGCATTACAACCCTTTTCTTTGAAGATGTTATAGATGTGCTTTAAGACCGCTTCCTCTAGTAGGGGCTCTTGGGTTTGTTTATCTAAGAAAAACGCCATAGGCACACCCCAGTTGCGCTGCCTGGATACACACCAATCGGGGCGTTGCTCTAGCATGGCTTTGAGGCGGTTTTTTCCCTGTTTGGGGTAAAAGGCGACATCCTCAATCGCCTCTAGGGCAACTTGGCGCAGGGTTTTATGACTGCCATCTTCTTGTAAAAAGGGCACATCCATCATGATAAACCACTGCGTGGTGGCGCGGTATAAAATGGGCTCATGCGTGCGCCAACAATGCGGGTAGGAGTGGGTAATAGTGCTATGGTGCAACACAGAATCGCCCAACAACTCGATGATTTTGGGCTGGATTTTGAGCACATGCTGGCCTAAAAACTCTTCAGGCAAGAGCTTCTTGCGCAAGATTTCCTCGTCGTAACGCCCATAATCATCTACGGGCACCAAAACTTCTAAATCATATCGCAAACACAAATGGTAGTCTTCTTCACCATGCCCGGGGGCGGTGTGCACCGCGCCACTCCCCTCCTCCAAGCTGACATGATCGCCTAAGAGCACCACCGAATCGCGTTGGTTTAAAGGATTGGTTGCTAAAGCCTTTTCTAACAACTCACTTTCAAAGCTCCCTACAATTTCCCCCTCTAAAATGCCTTTCTCCAGCAATTTTTGGGCTAGAGAAAGCGCGATGACATGCCCTTTGGAGGTAATTGCATAAGTGGTCTTAGGCTTAAGTGCGATTCCCACATTAGCTGCTAGAGTCCAGGGGGTGGTGGTCCAGATCACAAGGGCAAATTCTTGAGGACACTCCTGCGTGCTAAAATGCGCCTCTTGGGCGAGTTTTTGCGCGCTGGCAGGCTGGAGGGGGAAACTCACAAAGATCGAATCGGATTGTTTTTCTTTATATTCCACCTCCGCTTCAGCCAGCGCACTTTGGCACGCCCAACTCCAATAGACGGGCTTAAAGCGTTGCTTGAGCAAGCCCTTTTGGGCGGCAATGCAGAGCATTTCATAGATGCTGGCCTCAAACTCGTACTTATAAGTTTCATAGGGCTTTTCATAGTCTCCCACCACACCCAAGCGCAAAAATTCTTCTCTTTGCACCCCGATGAATTTTTGGGCATGCTGGTAGCAACGATCCCGAAACTCTAGGGCGTTGAGAGTGTGGCGTTGCTCTGGGGGTAGTCTGTGCTGGGAGTCCTTAAAATCTTTTTCGACTTGTTGCTCGATGGGCAAGCCATGGCAATCCCACCCGGGGACATAATCGACTTTCTTGCCTAGAAAATACTGGTGTTTGACGATCACATCTTTTAAGATTTTATTGAGTGCGTGCCCGATATGTAGGTGTCCATTAGCATAGGGGGGGCCATCATGCAAGATAAAACCTTCTGAAGCGTCCTGGCGTTTGTCTAACATGTGGGCATACACCGCTTGCTCACGCCAGCGCGCGTAGAGCTTAGGAGCATTAGCAATGGCATTAGCTTTCATGGGGAAAGAAGTTTGGGGGAGGATGAGGCTGTCTTTATAATCTTGCATCAAAAACCTTTCTATTGGGATTTATTCTAATTCTTGCACAAACAAATGGCTTTGGGCTTTAGGAATGGTTTTAAGCGTGGGGATGGCTAACACGCGGTAAGACCTGGAGCGATCCAAATAGGTGAGCTGGATCACATCGCCCACCTTGACCTCTTTACTAGGTTTGATAGGTGCTCCATTCAAGCGCACCACACCCTCTTTAAGCATATCCAAAGCGATTGCGCGTCTTTTGGTAATATTAGTAGCATTTAAAAATTTGTCAATACGCATGCGTCATTATAGCATTTTATGCCTAAATTTGGAATAAGAGTATAGAGACTTTTGGAAGTTTAAAATGTTAATAGATTTTAGTCGCGCTTCAATGAAAGCTCTGGGGTCTTAAAACTTCTTACTATTGGCTTCATCTAAAATATTCTGGGCAATCCTTTGCACATTTTCGCTGATTGTAGAGGAAGTGGTGGCAATCTTCGTGTTGTGCACCATGGTCTGTTCTAGGGCTTCCATGGCGGTGTTAATCTGGGTGATGCCATGGGTTTGTGCTTCAATGGCATTGGCAACTTCATTGATAGACTGTGTGAGTGCAGAGGTATTGGATTCGATCTCTTCTAACGATTTCTGGGTGCGCTCAGCCAGTTTACGCACTTCATCGGCCACCACAGCAAAGCCCCGCCCGTGCTCGCCCGCCCGTGCGGCCTCAATAGCTGCATTGAGTGCGAGTAAACTGATTTGATCGGCAATTTCATTAATGATGAGCACCATGTTTTTAATCCCCTCAGATTGCTCCATCACCTCCTGACTCTTATGATTGATATTATGCATGGAATCGGCAATTTTATCCAACGCGCTTGTGGTTTGTTCTAAGGATTTGATCTGTTGTTGTGATGCGTCTTGAAGACTGTGGGTACTCTCGTTGAGATGATGGGTTTCTTGATAGAGCGCATGAGCCACATCTAAAGAGTGTTTCAGTGATTTTACAATGCTCGCTTGCAAAGTATTGATGTTATTGGCCAGTTGCAAAAAGCCACCTTGTAAATGGGCCGTACTCATGCTTTCTCTAAAATCGTTGTTGGAATAAGTTTCGATAGTGTTGGAAATATTGCAAAAAATCGTTCTCAAAAAGTTAGAAAAATCGTTGAGATTGATGCCTAGGTGTTGGAGTTCTGGATTGATGGCACGCGAGTGGATATTGCGCGTGAAATCTCCCGTACGTGCACCATCCAAGACCACCAGCGCCTCCTTGGAGAGGGCCTGATCGGCTTGTAGGTGCTGCACAGCTTCTTGGATATTATGATTGAGTGCATATGCCATCTCGCCTAGTTCATCTCTTGAGCGCAGGGCAATCGCCTCGGGCACATTAGCGTCCTTATAGTTGACAAAGGCAAAAAAATCCTTAAGGCCCTTGTTTAGCGCACGGATACCTCCGGTGATCTTGCGGTAAAAAAGATAGTAGAGAGGAACCACTACGGTGAGTAAAAAGAGCAACACAATAGCCACATAGAGGTAAAATTTATCATTAAGACCGCGGCTGATTTGCCCCGTAATCATCCGCGTGCGTTGCGACACATTATCCATATACACGCCTCCACCCACCCACCAATTGGGCATGCCTTCGATTTTTTGCGCATAGGAAATTTTTTGGGTGTAGCGTGCATTGCCATCGGGAAGAGGCTTAGGTGAGACATAGTACACAAAACCACCCCCAGCCATAGCGATTTCGTAGAGCTTTTTGATATAGGGTACACCATTTTTGTCTTTAATATTTTCCATGCTAACACCTATACGGTATTTGGGATTAGCAGTATAAACGGGGCTATACTTGTCATAGACAAAGAAATACCCCGACTTATCTTGTTCAAAACGAAAACCCTTGAGCATGTTGATAGCCATTTGTTTTTTAGCTTCTAATGTGGGAGCATCTTGAGTAGCGCGAGAGATGTGAAAACTTGTAGCATCTATAGACAATTTGAGCTTTTCTCCTAGCATGCGTTGTAAGTCAGTATCGATGAGTTTATTGACACGACCCAGTGTTTCTTGATTATTTTGCATAAAGAGGAGTAAGATGGTAACTATCAATACGATTGTCAGTAACCATAGGGCGATGATCTGTCTTCCTAAGGAAAAGGAGTGTTTAGGAGCGTTATTTTCAGAGTTTATGTCCACGGGGTGTGGAGAGATTCTTTCATTCTGCTTCATCAAAATGCCTTCATCAGCGTTGTTCATGCGATCATGCCAAGTGGAGTCCCAAACACCACTCAGGTCTCCTTGATCGATATTACCCACAGCAAGGCGCGTTTAGCACCTCAACTCATTTCCCACAGGTCCCTACACATCAATCCCTAAGAGCGTAGCCTGGCACACCACCTGCCCTATGCCATGCATGCGTTATTGTAGTACTAAAATACTTACGCCTTACGCTCTAAAGCCCCTAACTTTAGCCATGGGGAGCATGTCAAAATCGCAAGAGCATTTGGATTTAAACCTTAAACACGCTCAAGAAGTCATTCAAATCGATAGTTTGTTTATTGAGTTCATGAGAGGATTTTTGCATGGAGTCGTTGATCTTGAGTAAATCCTGCACACATGAGGCGATTTTATCTCCATTTTCAATGACACTTGCAGTATGCTCGTTTATTCTATTAATATTGTTCAGATTCATGAGAGACTGGTCCACTACATTGGTGATGGTGCTAGAGAGATGGTTTACATGATCTTGCATTTGACTTGAGCGTTGGACTAAGGTCTGCATCAATATGAGATTATCTTTTCTCTCTTGATTGATCTTAGCAATGGATTCTAGGATATGCTTTACAATGGATTCGCTCTCTGTGATATTGCGTTGAGTTCTCTCAGCTAAAGCTCTCACTTCGTCAGCAACCACAGCAAAACCCCGCCCATGCTCACCCGCGCGTGCGGCTTCAATGGCCGCATTGAGCGCCAGCAGGTTCGTCTGCTTGGCTATGTCTGTGATCGCATCTAGGACACTTTGTATATTTTGCGCCTCTGTGGATAAAGACTGCATTTTCACAACATTATTCTCTTCATTGGCCATATTACCTTGGACATGCTCATCGATCACAGCCACCGCCGCTTTAGTGTCAGACACATTCTTTAACACGCCCTCCAGAAGCTCCTTAGTAGAAATAGACACCGCCATACTCGAATCCAATATTTGTCGGCTAGAATGACTTAGATCTGTGTTGTGATGGCTGATTTGTTCAATTTGTTTAGAATTTAAATCCAAGTCAAGAGAAATGGTGCTTAAAGACTTAGAGATGGCCGTATTATTTTGCACCTCCTTGAAGATTCTTTGCAAAGTGTCTCGCATGTATTCTATGAAGACATTTACGGACTTGGTCATCAAACCTATTTCATCATTGGCGGTAATAGTAATCTTATCAGTGAAAGTTTTATTGTCTACGATGTGCCCTAGTGCCTTATTGACTTTTTGCAATCTCCTGAAAATATTGCGCACTACTAAGAAGGATAATACTGTCGTGACAATAATTAGTAATGCCTCGCAGATTACTAGAAACACAAAATAATGGGTGTATTCTGTGATTTCAATGGCAGTGAGCTTTGCAACATTAGCACTGATACCATCCTCAACCTGTTTCAGTAAATCAATTTTCTTGGTGATAGTGTTAAACCAAACCGAAGGCTCAATACCAAAACCTCCTACGAGATATTTTTCCATCAATCTTTGACGCATCGTCTCCACATTCTTAAAACTTGGATCTTTGGAAACACGATGGAATAGCGCCACGCTCTGCGCGTCCCCAAAGGACAAGAAAAATTTTTCAAAGACTCCTTGCTTGGCTAATAGAGCGATGAAGTGAGCGTATTGGGGATCAGCGGGGGCATTTGCGATAAAAATTCGATTAGCCGTGGCCCGCTCCAGTCCGGACATCTCCTTAGCGTAAAGAAAATTAATATAACTCATCATTTCATCAGAGATGTGGGCATTAGGGATTATTTTAATGGATTGTAAGACGGTATCAAGGAATATATCAATGATCTGTGTGAAGTATGTAACCGCGCTATCCACAATCGCCTTTTTATCCCTAGATTCCATGGCACTGCGCACTTGGGGCAATTTGGCTAAAAGATTAAGTCCCTTTTGCAAAACATGTGTGTAACCAGAATTTAGATGCACAGTAGAGTTTAGAAATTCTGTAAGCTGTTTTAGTCTTGTATCTGTGTATCGTCTTTGCTCTTGTAACTCTCTAGCAAATTGCACTCCCCCACTAGACAAGAAACCCGCACTCATCCCTCGCTCTTTTTGCATCTCATGCACCAATAAGGATAGGTATTTAGACACCTCAATTTGGCGCGCCAAATCCTTATTGCGCACCAAGAAACTATAAGTGTTGCGCAACTGCCAGAACATGAAGAGCAGAAGGGCAATCATAGGAATAGAGATTATCAATACAATCTTGCTTTGCAGCTTTAAACTATTTAACAAGCCCAACAAAGACTCCTAACAAAGACGCCATTTTAGATTAGAAAAGGCAAAATAGAGTAAATGTAAAGCTGCTACAAAATAAAAATTCTAGTTGCTAGCCCATCTCTTAATACAAGAGAGATTTCGCACAGAGATTGCGTTCCAAGACATTCCTCAATGCGATGCGTTTATGTTAGTTAGGAAGCTCCTCCCTTTAGGGAGGGGCAGTTCACGAAATATTCATACACCTGCCAAACGGACATTATGTTGTTCTAGGGCATGTCTAAAAGTCTTTGTTTTACTACTAGAGAGATAGAGCGAATAGGTTTTGTTGTATGTCTATTCGAGCATAATCTAATACCACCACCGCTTTCAACCAAATGGGATTTTCTACCATGTCAGAGCTAGAGCTCATACAATCAACCCTTAGTCTGCGCAAACACCCATAGACTGACTACACTTTAAACATCTTTCTTAAACATGCCACCCCCTAAAACAAATCCCGCAACCAATCCCAAAAGCCTTTTTCCATAGGTTCAGCGGGTTCCACAGGTTTAGCGGGTTTTTTCCCCGTGATATAATACACAAGGTAACAAGATTCGTAATCACCCATCGTGCAAGCTTTATTGAAATATTTTAAGGCTTTTTGTGTGTCTCGATCCCAATTGTAGGCTTCATAGCCTAGTTCATAACAAGCCGTCCCATACCCCATATCCGCGGATTTTTGGAGGTATTCATGGATGCTGTCGCGATTGTGTATAAACCTCGTCAAACGATAATAAGCAATCGCATAATCTAGATCTGCTGCCTCTCGGTAATATTCCTCTGCTTTTTCTTCATACTCCCATGCGCTTTGAAACTTTTTGCTTTCGCGCGCTTCTTCTTTTTTCTGATTATAAAACTCGCCTAGCTCAAAATACCCCCTAGGATCCCCCATCTCCATCACCTTTTTAAAGTAAGCAACGGATTTTTGAGGATCGTTGTAAAAGTCAGGCACCTTATATTGTAGCTGTCCTGCATACAATCTCCCCAAAAAGACATAGGCTTGCACATTCCCCTCTTTGCCTTCCTTTTCCCAGATTTGGCAGGCTTTTTGAAGATATTGTTGGGCTTTTGTTTTATCTTCTAAGACCCCATGTCCCCAAAAATACATATACCCTAGCCCAAAAAACCCTAACCCGTCGCCCATGTCTGCAGCCTTTTGGAAGTATTGGAGCGCTTCTTTGTATTTGACACGATCCTTTCGATATATCTCTCTTCTATCCGGAACTATAAAGCCTGCATAATCCCACCAATTGACATCGAGCATGCCCAAACCGCTAAACCCCCGTCTATCTCCCATTTTTGCCAGTTTAGAAAAATAGATCTTAGCTGTGTGTGCGTCCTCATATTCCCAAGCCCTTATGGCGTGGGCAAAGTAAGTATCCGCATCGCTGGCATGCATTACCCCTAAGCAACACATCCAAAGTAGTATAATCTTTAACATGCTTGCAAGTCTAGCCACCCCAACCTCAATCACCATCATAGCTTCTTCCTCGCGCTTCATCGCAAGAGCCCGAGTCGCCCAAATCACAAGCCTTCCAGTAATAATCCACGGCCTTGTCATAATCTTTTGGGACACCCTCGCCCCGTTTATACATATCTCCCAAACTAGTATTAGCGTCCATACTTCCTAATTCTGCTGCCTTTTTAAGATACTTCAGGGCTTTGGGGATATTTCTTACAGAAGCAGGCAGATTCCAAGTCATTCGAGTGCCATGATCTCTGTAAGCATTCCCTAAAGCCTCATAAGCATCAGCCTTGCTATGGTAAGCTTTTTGGTAATACTCTAGGGCTTTTTGATCATCTTGGGGGACACCCTCCCCTATCAAATACATGTCCGCTATGGCAAGATACCCATCTCTTGCTTCGAAAATCTCCCCAATTTCATGTTTATGACCACTCTCTCCAGCTTTTTGGTAGTATTCTATAGCCTTTTGTGCATCCTTGGACACATCCCTACCAGACCTATACATGCCCCCCAAGATGATACACGCCTCAACATTGCCCATTAGTGCAGATTGTTTGTAATACTGGAGAGCTTTTTTAATATCCTTTGGCGCACAGTTGCCAAAGTCATACGTAGAGCCTAACTCCAAATACGCCTTAGAATTGCCCATTTTCCCAGCTTTGTGGTAGTATTCTAGGGCTTTTGGGAGATTCTTAGCGACCATAAAATCACCACTTTTAAAGCCACACTCATAAAAACCTGCCAATTTTACATACGCTCCCACATTCCCCATTTTGGCAGCTTTTTGGTAATACTGGAAGGCTTTTTTAAGATCGCTTTCCACGCCTGTGCCACCAAAATAATACACATCTCCCAAGCCCTTATACCCTCTAGCATCCCCCTCTTTAGCCAGTTTGCTAAAATACTCCAAAGCCTTTAGCATGGTTGTAGAATAGAGATTATCCTTTGCGATGGCGTAATCTCTATCCCGATCGCTTCGAGCATGCACACTTACTAACACCAGCGCACTCACTAGCACCGCTTTAATCACATTAACCATACCTGCACTCCTTTAATGCTTGGTTTTAGAGTTAGGATTATCGCCTGTTTAAGGTGTTCAGCCTTAGCGCAATCCTCATGGATAGCCCACCTCCAATCTATTTTACAGGCTTTTTGGTAGTAATAAAGTGCCTTTTTCAAGTTCTTAGTTACCCCTCTGCCATATTCGTAGGCTTCTGCTTGGATGGAGAATTTGAGGTGATTAGTATCATTACAATTAGCGTGAAACTCTTCGCGATCCAATGCGCAGGCTGTTGTGTAGAGCATGCAAGAGATCACAAGAGCAAGCCCAAAGAAACCCTGAGACAAATCTCTACCCCTTCTAACGCATTCTCTAAAGCCCTCGCAGCGCTTGAGCAACAAACAACCAAACGAGCTTGCGAGTGGTTTGCGCCAGCAAATGGTTAGTTTATAAATCAACCATTACCCTTCAGGTATCGCTCGCAAGCTCACTATGGTTAGTTTGTGTTCTACGGAGCTATATCTTGTGAGTTTATAAACTCTCCTTAGGGGTGTCTATTTAATAAAACACCATTTTAAAAAAGAGAAACCACAAAACAAATATCGCCACCAAACAGCGCAAAAACCAATGCGCGTTTCTAATGGGATAAGTGCAAAGCATGCAAAAAAGTAAAATGCCATAGTACATCAACGTGGCCTTTAACATGAATGCATCCCACTTATACAACTTAAGCAAGGTAAGAGTAATAGTGATTAAAAGTGGAATGGGAAAAAGCCACCATTTTTTATCACCAATATATGCCCAAAGGATGAGAGCTCCTACACTAAATGTGATTGCTCCCATGTATCTTGGAGGAGGGGGAGAGGGAAAATAACATAGCACAAATCCTAAAGCAATAAGCCCTAAAGAGATGCGTTTATTAGGGCATAACGCTAAAATGACAGAACCCATCTTAAGGCACATTGTGAATAAAACTATATCAATTCCCCGTGCGCGTAAATCATCGTGAATAAAAACGATGTAAAACGCGATTAAGGCAAACAAAAAAATATTGGCGGCATGTAAAGTTTGTTTTATGGCTTGTTTATCAAACAGCTTATCCATTAAAATCCTTGGTGAGTTTGGAAATGGGCGACTGGTAGTAGTATAAAGTATTTTTTAGATTGTTGCTAGACAATAATCTTCATTTAGGACATGCCAACTCACTCTAAATTAACACCCCAAGATGAATTGGAACAAATGATGCTTAATGGCACCAAAAATCGTTACCATTTTTTACTATTAGCGAAATTATGTAGAAGATTGCGCAAGGTATCCTCAACAAGACCAATAGCAAGAAATTTTAAGGAGCATTTATGGCTAAAAAACCCATAGACTATGACAATCTTCCCCTGAGAATTTGACATACTCCCCATAGCTAAAGCTAAGGATTTTACGCGCAATTTGGACAAAATACCCTTAAAACTTTAAGAAGTTTCATGGATTTCTCCACCCTCGCTGAAGAGCCCCTCAAAAATGCCATCAGAGAACGCTATTTTAAAGAGTTTATTTGCAGTGGAGATCAAATCGATTTCCACATTTACGCCCCTAAAAAGCAACTCCCCAGACCCCTACTTTGGGCGGAGGCAAAAGCAGGGGTCTACGATCCAAAAAGGCACTCACCCAATTAGTCTTAACTTTATTGCAACGCCCCCGAGCACGCCTAGCCCCTTTTTTAGGCGCGTTTGATGCTGTGCGCTTCAATGTGGTCGCCACAGATAAGCTAGAACCGCTTTGAAAAGAATTAGGGGGCAAGACCTACACCCTTGCTCCTAGCAACACCCGCTCTAAAGAGTTTAAAGAAGTGGAGGCGCGCTTAAGCCCGCTCCTAGAGGCGCATTTAAGGAGCTTTACATACGCTACAGAGGAAACCGAGTTTCAAAACTTTATCCAGTCCTTGCATTCTATTCCCAGCCTTGTTACGCCCATAGACACGCTGAATTTTAAGGAGATTTTTAGAAAAAAATGGCGCAAACAGGTCAAGCCCTCCATCAGCATTGCATGGGACAAAATGGCAAAAGCAGAGATTTTAGATGTAGATTTTTACTTAGCCGATCTTCTTAGCGACAAGAACCAAACCATTTTAGAGCTAAATACCCGCTTAGTGGGCGATCATTACGAGTTCAATAGAGAAATTAAAGAGGGCTTGATATACATCACGCGGGCGGATTTTAAAAATAACCAACAAGCGCACACAGAGTTTTGGAAGGTTTACCAACGCCCGCCTGCCCCCATTTACCAAGACTTCATTTTGGAAAGACGCGACCTTTTAGTCGGAAAAGAGGTGTGGGAATACAAGGGGGCGTTTACACTCCCAAGATATGGGCGCAGAAATCCAAGAGGTATTTAGAAAGGATTTTAGGCGACAAGTACGAAAACGACTATACTATTTGGGACTTGGCAGCGGGCACGGGCAATTTATTAGTGGGGTTTGTCAACCCGAGCAATGTTTATGCCAGCACCCTAGATAAAAACGATGTAGAGATCATGAAAGCAAGAGCGAGCAAAGTGCAGTTAGCCCTTTTGATCGAAAATATCTTCCAATTTGATTTTTTTTGCAAGACCCTCTGAGTAAATTGCCCCAGAGTTTACAAGCCATCCTAAAAGATTCCAAACAACGCTCCAAGCTGATCATTTACATCAATCCGCCCTATGCAGAGGCAGGAAGCAAAACCCAAATTTCTAAAACGGGCACAAACAAGGCCAAAGTAGCGCTCTCAAAAACCGCAAGCGATTATGCCAAGGAATTAGGCAAGGCTAAAAACGAACTTTTTGCGCAATTTTTCATGCGCATTATCCAAGAGATCGCCCCCCTAGAAGCAAAACCCCAATCAAAAGAAGTCTCGCTTGCAGGGGAGAAGCCCCCAGTTTTTGTCTCGAGCAAGATTGTGAGCCCCAACAGAGAGAATCACAGGGCAAGTTCGGAGATTCTATTAAGTCTCTTAAACCCTCGCAAGGGCGCATTGGCACGCCCTCACTTGAGCCTATCGGTCCCATTTTATCCAGTTTCTCTAAGCTTAAATACCTAAACTCTAGCAATTTTAAGGATTTGCGCACCCACTTTAACGCCCAATTTTTGGATGGGGCTACTTATCGTGGTGGTGTCGGGGTTATAGCATGGGGTTACTTCATTGTAGCGTTATCCGTGCTAAGCGAGGCTATTCTAGCCCCGCACCGGTATCCAGGTTTTTCTTATGTTTGTTTTCCCTACCCCTTTCTATTTTAGAATAATGCTTTTGCTCCAGAGCATGGGGTTACTTCATTGTAGCGGTGCTGGGGTTTTGTGAGCATTATGG